>CANQXO010000019.1 GCA_947627825.1 uncultured Clostridia bacterium | reverse complement strand
AAAAGAAATTTTGAAAGAAGTATATGAAGCTTTAAAAGAAAAAGGATATAATCCAATAAATCAAATAGTAGGATATATTTTATCAGGAGATCCAACATATATTACAAGCCATAAAGAAGCAAGAAATTTAATTAGACAAATTGAAAGAGATGAGCTACTTGAAAAGATGGTACAAGAATATATTGAAGTAGATAAATAATTAAAAAGGAAATTTTATATGAGTAGAAAATTAGGAATTGACTATGGAACTGTAAGAACAGGAATAGCAATAACAGATGCATTGGGAATTACAGCCCAAGGATTAGAAACAGTAACGACAAATGGAAGTGACAAAGTATTACTTAAAAGAATAGAAGAAATTATAAATGAATATGATGTCGACTGTATAGTGTTAGGAAATCCTATTAATATGAATGGAACAAAAGGAAAAAGAGCCGAAGAAACCGAGCTCTTTTTGCATAAATTGAAATCAAGATTTAACAAAATAAATATTGTACAGGTAGATGAAAGACTAACATCTGTAGAAGCACATAAAACAATGAACTTTTTAGATATAAACAATAGAAAGAAAAAACAAATTGTAGATACATTATCTGCAGTTTATATACTAGAAAATTACATAAATAAAAAAAGCTAGAGTTAAATAAATTTTTAAATGTAATATTGTAAAACTAAGCAAAAGACTTGATTTTTAAACCATTATGTAGTACAATAGTAAAAGTGTAAAAATTTGAATATTAATTAAAAAAGGGGGAAATAATAATGGCAGTATACACAGCAGGAGACTTTAGAAACGGAACAACATTTGAAATGGAAGGCAATGTATATAGAGTAGTTGAATTCCAACATGTAAAACCAGGAAAGGGTTCAGCATTTGTAAGAACAAAAATTAAAAATGTAATAACAGGAAGTGTTTTAGAAAAGACATTTAATCCATCAGAGAAATTTCCATCAGCAGAAATAGAAAAAAGAGAGATGCAATATTTATATCAAGATGGTGATTTATATTATTTTATGGATAATGAAACTTATGAGCAAATGCCTCTAAACAAGGAACAAATTGGAGAAAGCTTAAAATATTTAAAAGAAAATATGAATGTTAAAATCCTTTCATATAAAGGAAATGTATTTTCTATTGAACCACCAATGTTTATAGAGCTTGCTGTAACTTATACTGAACCTGGATTTGCAGGAAACACTGCAACTACTTCTGGAAAACCTGCAACACTTGAAAATGGTCTTGAAATTATCGTTCCTATGTTTATCAATATAGGAGATGTAATTAAAATAGACACTAGAACAGGTGAATATTTAGAGAGAATATAATTTTGAAAGGATATTTTATGGCAAATATAAATAAATTATATAAAGACATAATGAGTGATTTAGAAAAAAATATTAAGGATAAAAACGAACTTGATAAGGTCAAAAGTGAGATATCTGAAATTTTAACAAGCTTTGTTGATTCAATGAATAGTTTGATAGATGTTCAAGAAAGACAACAAACTATAGAATCAAAATTAAGAAAAATTCAAAGAAAAATCCAAAATATTGAAGAAGACATTTATATAGAAGATGATGAATATGAAGACGAAGATGGAGACCAAATGCATGATAATGACTATGAGTTCGAAATAAGATGTCCTTACTGCAACGAGGATTTTACAATAAGTGAAGATGCTAAAGATTCTTATGAAATTAAATGTCCAAATTGCCATAATATAATCGAACTAGACTGGGATAATTGTTCAGATTGTCAAGGAAACTGTGATCATTGTGGTCAAGATTATTATGAACAAGATAAAGAAAATGAGCAACAAAGTGAAGAAAGTAGTGCAAAGATAGCAGAAGAACAGGAACAATACAATCCTAATGAGCAAATAAATCAAAACTTACAAAATACAAATGATTTATCAAAAGGACAAAATAATCAAACACAAAATAATCAAGAGCGAAATAATGAAAATAATAAAAATGATGATGATATGTAAAAGGTAAAGCCTATCAATTATAATTGATAGGTTCATTTTTATCTTTAATTTATAATCTATATGTTGGGGTAATTAGAAAGTTCAATAACAATATCTATTTCCAAAATAAGAAGAGATAGAGGTATAACCTAGAATAGGCCATATGAACATATCGGAAAAATATACAGTTTGATTGTTAGAGTAACTTTGAGTATAAAGTATTGGAATAAATAAGAAACAAACAACAACTGCAACTATTAAATATAAATATAATAATTTATTAAAATATGAAAACATTAATTCCTTTCAAATGTAGTGACCCATAAAAGCAAATATATATTAACATAACTTACCATAAAAGTCAAGAAAATCTGCTAAAAAATAGAAGAACAAAATATATAAATAATGATAAAAATTTCTTTAAGTTACTTACTTAAAGAAATTTTTATAAAATAATTATAACAATAAAAAGTTGAAATATCAATAAAAAATAAAAGATAAATTAAAAATAAGACAATAATAAAATTATAAAAAATGAATTTAATAAAACGCTTGTAACTATTGAAATAAATAGTATGCAAGCGTTTTTTGATTTTTCTTTAAGTAAGTAACTTAAAGAAAAATGCAAAGGAGCTTGAAAGTATGAAAAACAAAGGAATAACATTAGTTGCTCTAGTAGTAACAATAATAATTATGTTAATTTTGGCAGGAGTAACGCTAAATTTAACTTTAGGAGAAAATGGTTTGATGGGTCAGACTAAAAAAGTAGTAAAAAGCTATGAAGCTGCATTAGAACAAGAAACATTAAGTTTATCTATTATGAATTATAATATCAGTAAAAAAGAAACGGATAAACTAGGAGAAAAGTTATCCAAAAAAGATGTATCAAATCCAAATTGGCATATGATACAAGATGAAGAAAATACATATGCAAACGGATGGTATTTTGTAAAACAAGGTGATGCGTTACCAAATGGAAGTAAAGCCAAAAATAATTATGTAATAAATTATGAAACAGGAGAAATAAAACAATTAAATGAAAAATATGCATCAATGTCATTAGGAGATTCGGTTGCAGTAAAAGACGGATTAGTGTTAAACATAGATACAGCAATGATGGATAAAAAAGAAGGAGAAGAATGGACTAAAGATGAAATAGAAAAAGCACTAGGAGATGATGTGACGCTACATAATTTTGATGAGCAAGATTTAGGAACTAAAAGTGGATTTAATAATGAAGGATTTTTATTAGATGGTAAAGATGACTATATATCTATAAAAAATAATACAATATTAGATGATTTGTTTAATAAAGGATTCACTTTTGAATTTTGGGGAGAATGTAGAGGACTTTATAGAGACTATGATAATAACAAGGAATATAATTCCGAAAAAACTGACGGATGTCCTTTGTTATCATTTGGTAATTCAAATAGAGTGGGAGGTTTTGCTTCTAATTTAAGTGTAAGTCGGTTACAATAATCAGATTGTCTTGATTGTATTAGGAAGTAATAAAATATTTTCGGAATGGTCTAACAATATATATGGAAACACTTGGTATATATCATCTGGATTTAAAATGAATAAACTTGTGAATTTGAGTCTTACTCTTAATTTATCTGAAATAGGTGATAGCATTAATGTAAATAAAGAACCTTACAGAGGATACAAATTATCAGTTTATGAGAATGGGGTTTTGGTTAAATCCTCTTATTTAAATGTTGAGCAATGGGAAGATTTTAAAAAGACCTGTAAAAGCTATAGTGCTGATTCATTTTTTCTTGGGAGTACAAGAAATGGTGATACTACTGGAGGAAAATATACTAATTATGGAAAGATGATTCTAAAAAATTGTAGATTCTACACAAGACCTCTTAGTGATGAAGAAATTAAGCTAAATTATGATACAAGATTAACCTATGATGAAGATAACAGCTGAACTAATTAACTCGTAAAGCTATGATATATAGAAGTATAACGAATCAATAGACAAAAAATTGTCGTCAAGTAATGTACGAGAGCACTGAAAAACTACCTATTTTCAAAAACGCCACTCCACATTTGCACTAAAATTATATATTTTTTAGCATTTAATTACCACTTTAATATTAATTCAAGTTAAATTTTATTAAAAAAATGGGATTTGTATATTAGAAAAATAGTTTTTCAGTCGTTAAGTAATGTACTTGACGATATATTCATATATGTATTTTATACTAAAAAATAAACAAAATCAAGACATTAGAAAAACTTTTTTCACAAAGGAAATTTAAAATATAGAAAATCTACAAAGTGTTGATTTTAAAGGCTAATCTCAAAAATAAAGTTATCATTAAGTACATTACTTAATGATAAGAATAAAAATTTGAGAGGAGCAAAAGATAATGAAGAACAAAGGAATTACATTAGTTGCGTTAGTAGTAACAATAATAATTATGTTAATATTGGCAGGGGTAACATTAAGACTAACACTAGGAGATAATGGACTATTTAAGATGGCAAAAAACTCGGTAAAGGCATATGAGGAATCATCAGAAAAAGAAGAAGAAGGATTAGATAAAATAATGGACGAATTAAACCATCTAAATCCAGAAGACGCAGGAAAAGAGGTAGAGGTACCAAGGGCGGAAAAAGAAAAATGGAACTTAGCAAAAGTAACCCCAACAGCAGATGGAAAAGGAAACACAATACCAGTGCCAAAAGGATTCTACTATACAGGAGGAAATCTAGACACAGGATTTGTAATCTCAAGTGTAAGCGGAGACGACTTAAATAATAGTAAAGGTGGCAATCAATTTGTCTGGATACCATGCACAGCTAAGCAGTACACAGATGCAATAGATGATGTAATGGAGAAAAATTGGTCATCCAATAATGCATATAAAGACAACGGAGATGATGACTATACAGGAACTGATGGAAAAGGATCAGGAGAAGATTGGAGTGACAACTATGAACCAGAAGATATAACTAATATAATGGAAATATATGGAACAGATGCAAAAACAACAATAACAGCCATAACATCAAATTGGGAAAATAACCAAACAGAAGTAGCCGAAAAAAGTATAGAAAAATATGGAGGATTTTATATAGCAAGGTATGAAGCCGGAATACCAACAGAAGCAACAAGTTTTTATACATCTGGTAGTGGAGATTTAGCATATAAAATAGATGCAAGTGGACAAAGAGGAGCAACGAATAAAGCAGGGCTTGATTTAGTAAAAGATTTGAAACCAGTAAGCAAAAAAGGAGTACAAGCATGGAACTTTATAACACAGCCAAATTCAAAGATAGTAGCCGAAAATATGTATAAAGAAACAGATAGTGTAGAAAGCTATCTAGTAGATAATGGAGCGTGGAATGTAATATGTAATTTGTTTAATGGAATATTAGGAACAAGAGATTCAGAAAGAACAATAACAAACTCAACTAAATGGGGAAATTATTATAGTAATACAACAACAGATTATAGTAAAATAAACTGCTTATGGGCGTTACATGGACAGTTAAATGATAGTAAATGGGATTATGCAACAACATATAAGACCGGAAGTGTAAATGTTAAACCTAATGGAAATTATACAAATGGAAGCAAAACAGGATGGAATAGAATAGAATTAGCAACAGGTGCAAGTGATGATTTTAAGTTATATAATATCTACGATATGGCAGGAAACATGTGGGAGTGGACAACGGGACATAATATAAAGACGAAAGATGATGTAGACACTATGTTCGTTGTTCCTCGCGGCGGCGGTTTCAACCTTACAGGAGGAGTCTACCCAGTCGTACGCGCGGGCGGTAACGATGAACTTACACCTTACTACAACAATGTGGGTTTTCGTGTCGTGCTTTATATAAATTGTTGATAAACAAAAATATAAAAAAGATGCAAGAATGAAATATAGGATTAAAGTAGAGCTGAAGGCAGAACTGAAGGCAAAAACGAGTATGTACCATTGCTCAAAAGCTACTAAAGAAAGGAATGTTAAAGGAAGAAGTGATAGAAATAACAGGATTGACAGAAAAAGAAATAGACAGAGAGGAAAAAAATTGCAACAGCATAAAGCAATGGTATTAAACAAAGTCAAATAAAAAAAATAAAATTTCTTTAAGGTACTTACTTAAAGAAATTATTATAAGATAATTATAACAATAAAACTTTGAAATATCAATGCAAATTAAATAATTAAAAAGAAATTAAAAAGTAAAATAATTATAAAAAATGGAATTAATAAAAACACTTGAAACTATTGAAATAAATAGTCAGCAAGTGTTTTTTAATTTTTCCTTAAGTAAGTACCTTAAAGAAAAATACAAAGGAGCTTGAAACTATGAAAAACAAAGGAATAACATTAGTTGCTCTAGTAGTAACAATAATAATTATGTTAATATTAGCAGGAGTAACACTACGAATTACATTAGGAGATAATGGATTAATAAGTCAAACAAAACAGGCTACAAAAGAATATGAAATATCAGCAGAAAAAGAAACTATTGGACAAAGTATATTATCAGAGCAATTAAAGAAAGAAATAGGAGAAGGAGAATTTAAATATCTAGGAAAAGAATTACATGATAGAAATATGGACAACAGTTCTATATGGGACATCATAGTAGCAAATAGCGACAACACAACATACGGAGATAAGTGGAGATATTTAGAAAAAGGAGAAGAAATAGAAAACTACGGAAAGTTAAAAAATAGTTGGGTAGTAAATTATGAAACAGGAGAAATAATACCATTAGAAGAAGATAACTATAAAGAGTTAGATTATAAGTCAACCCTAGCAGTAACAGATGGATTAGTGCTAAACTTAGATTCAGGAAATTTAGAAAATAAAATAGAATCATTTGGAAGCAAATCAACACTATATTATTATGATGAGGAAAAATATCCAACACCAGAAGATAGGAAAGCAGAATATGAAAAACAAAAAGGAAAAACAGTAGAAAATTACCGGAGGATATGATAGAGAGAAATCAACAAATATAGATAATTATATAGATAAGGCAACGAATGCATTTAAATTTAACGGAAACAATTATATAGAATTATATAATGAAAATGGATATGATTTTACCAATGGACTAACTTATGAATTCTATGGAAAAATAGAAGATGGAGTAGGAAGCATTGATGATGCAACTCATCTAGGATTGTTCAGTTTTTGGAGTGGCAATTTTAATGAACAGGTTGAGATAAGATTTGGATATACTTCTTATAACAGAATATATTATTCTTTTGATGATGGACTAACAGTGAAAGACAATAGGTATGGAGGATGGCCAGAAACGGATGCACCTTGGAATCAAATACCAGAAGTATGTGATATTAAAAATAAAGAAATATACATATCAATAATAATAAATCCAAAAGAAAGATATAGTTCGAATGAAAATAACGATATAACACAATCAGTATTTGTAAATATAATAGAAGGAGACAAGATAACTTCTACATTTAAATCAGCATGGCTTTCAAAAGATTATTTTGATTCATTAGTAGGTTTGGGAAAGAAACTTAAATATTTACAAATGGGACGAATGACAACAGCTGATATGGGCAGGTGGCGTTATTTAAAAGGTCTATGCTTTACAACAAGAATTTACAATAAAGCATTAACGGAAGATGAAGTAAAAGCAAATTTTGAAACTACAAAAACATATCATGATTATATAACAGAAATGAACAAAAAATAAAAAACATAAAAAATCTTTAGGCAAAAAACAGCTTAAAGATTTTTTGATGTTCTTTTGATGATTTTTTGATGTAAAGATTTTTTCATATAAATGACTTGCACAAAACTAAAATATATGTTAATTTAATATTTGTAGAAAAAATAGGGGTATGATGTTAATGGTAGCATTCCGGTCTCCAAAACCGTGCGTGAGGGTTCGAATCCTTCTACCCCTGCCAAAACCGAAGAATCATGCAAGTATTGAAATAAAAATCAATGCCTTTTATTTATTATTCATAAAAACTAAGTGGATCTACGTTAGAGTTATTTTCTTTTATTGCAAAGTGAAGGTGAGAACCAGTAGTAGAACCGTTAGTAGGGTTACCGTTTTCATCTTTATAGGGGTTATTTTGTATGCCATAAACATTTCTAGGACCAACGGTACCTATAATTTCTTTTTTTGAAACAGACTCACCACGGTCTACAAACATAATAGGGGAAACATGGCAATACGAAACAGACATATTGTCGTAATTAGAAAGCTCAATAACAATTGTATAACCACCTCCAGCACCCCAAGAGGCAAAGGTAACTAAGCCATCATCAATAGCATAAAGGTATGTACCCTCAGGAGCAGGAATGTCAATGCCTTGATGGTAGCTAGAAGCCCCAGCAGTAGGACTATTTCTTCTGCCAAAATGTGAAGATATAGAAGTATATCCAGGTATAGGCCAAGCAAACACATCAGAATACATAGCTTCACCATTACCATAACTAGCATCAAATGAATTTTGAGTATAAAGTATAGGAATAAATAATGAACATATGATTAAAACTATAATAAAATATGAATATAATAATTTGCTAAAATAAGAAAGCATGAAGTCCTTTCATAAGTACCACCCATATATATTATATTAGCATAAATTAGTAAATCAGTCAACTGAAATATACATATATTGTTACGAAAATGTAATGAAAATTTAACAATAAAACAATATGCAGATTATAAAAAGAATGATAAAATATAAATGTATAATATGTGCAATAATAATTTATAATAAATATATATTAAAATAAACAAAGGATGGATAAAAAATGAAAAAATACAGTATAATAAAATTATTTTCAATTATTACCTTAATAATTATAGCATTATTATTTATAGGTAAATATATTTTTATTAGTAATAATGAAACAACGATATCATTAATAGACCATAAAAAAAATGCATCTGCTAAAGAAGTATTTGATAGCCAATTAACTAATATAATAACACCACAAAATTATGGAGATTGGGCAGAATACAAAGTAGATTTAAATGATGATGGACTATACACTAACGATTGGAAAATTTTCTATAATGATGGTACACATGTTTTTCTAATCGCAGCAGATTATCTAAATAATAGTAAAATACCAGAAGAAGCGGGAATAACAACAACTGGAACATATAATGTTCATTGGGACAGTCAGAGTAGTTATGCTGATAAAGAAGGAATGAATGATGTTTCAGAACAAGTTGCAAATAAATTTATGTTAGAAAAATATAAAAATGAATATGGAGATGTCACAGACATAAATTCAAAAGCAACAGCAGTTTTGCTTGATACTAATGTGTGGAAAAATTTTGCATTAGGATTTGAAGGTTCATTTGCATATGGTAGTCCAACCGTAGAGATGTGGAATGCATCATGGAATCAAAAAGGATATGGAAGTTAAAAAAATGGAATCTCTAAAGAATCAGAAGAATACAAAATGAATTGTCCAAATGGTAATAATGAAACAATTACTGCTAATGGATATGGTTATAGGGTTGGAAAAACAAGTGGAGTATTAGAAGAATTTTTAAACGTATCTAGTGATAAAAATGGCTATAATGATGTTTTATATTTCCCACATACATCAATTATAGATTCTTGTGATAGATATTTCTTAGCTTCACCAACATATAGAGGTTATACTCAATCAGAAATATGTATACATTCTGCTATGGCATGTGTTCGTGAAGACTCAGATATCCTAGTCTCATTATCAGGAAATACTATCAAAGCAAAAGATATACAAGAAGGAAATGATATAGTTTATTATAATTTTAATACAAATACTAACGCAGTTGGAAAAGTTGCACAAAAATATACACATAAAAATGCTAAAAACTTTGTAAGATACGAATTTGATGATGGTTCTTATTTGGAAGTTACTGACTATCATCCAATTTATACCAAAGAAGGTTGGAAGTCATATACAGCGAGTTTTGATGACCAAATACCAAAAGTTGGTGATGAGGTAACAACTTTAAATGGATATAAAAAAATAACTAGAATAAAAGAATTTACAACAATAGAGGACTGTTATGATTTTGCAATAGATAGTGAAAGTCAGTCTTACTACTATGCTGACTGCTACTATGCAAATAATACTTTAGTTCAAAGTGATACAGTTATTTTTGATGATACTGTTCATACTTTTACAGATTTTAAAATGGATTGCTTAGTTAGCTGTTCTTATGAAGGAGTAGTAGGAAGAGCCAGAATGGATATAGCTGAAAGTACAGCGGCAATTAGACCTATAGTTGTTTTACCAACTAGTGCGGCAGGATATATAAATCCAGATGGATTTTGGAGCCTAGGTGAGCTTGCAGAAGGAAGTAACGGAGAAAATGATGATACAACAGCAAAGACACCGATACCTCAAACAGGAGAAATTCAAAAAATCGTCTTAATCATTGGAATATCTTTGATATTTATAGGCTTAATATTTTTCATAAGATATAAGAGTATAAAAACAAAATAAAATGATAGCTTAAATATAGAGAATTTACTTTTTTAAGTAAATTCTCTATTAAATTGTAACCCATCTACTTGCAATAAAATGAATTATATGTTAATATAATATATGTGTATGAAATAGGGGTATGATGTTAATGGTAGCATTCCGGTCTCCAAAACCGTGCGTGAGGGTTCGAATCCTTCTACCCCTGCCATATTTCAATAATGTGAGAATCTTATATTGTGTTCATAGTTAGTAGTATAAAAGGAGAAAATGAATAAATTTTCTCTTTTTATTTTGCAAAAAAATATCAATAAAAATTTTATTGTAATTCTGTAAATGTCAAAAGAACAATTAAGTGAAAAGGTAAATACAATTTTGTAAATGTAAAAAAAATGTCAAAAAAATGTAAAAATACTTGTAAATAATATTATACTAATATATACTTATAGCAAATGGAAAGACACATAACGAATGAAAGAGTATAAAATAAAAAGATAAACAATTAAATTGAAAGGATAAAAAATAGAAAAATGAAAGATTTGATAAAAAAGTTTCTAAATAGAGAAGTAATTATGTATTTAATATTTGGAGTATTAACAACAGTTGTAAGCTTGGCAGTAAAATATGCATTATTATTTACAATATTAAATGCAGAAAATGCCGTTCAACTTCAAGTAGCAGTAGTAGTTTCCTGGATAGCAGCTTGTCTATTTGCATATATCACAAACCGCAAATGGGTATTTGAAAGCAAATCAAATAATATATTATTAGAAATGGGAAAATTCTTTGGAGCAAGACTTACAACACTAGGAATGGAAATGCTAATAATGTTCATTTTTGTAACAGCACTTGGACTTAATAGCGATACATGGGTTGTAATATGGACAATAGTAACACAAGTGTTGATAATCATTGGAAATTATGTACTAAGCAAGTTATTTGTTTTTAAAAAGAGCAAAAAATCATAATAAAAACAAATTAATAAAATTATAAAATCCAATGATAAAATGAATAAAAACTCAAGAAAAAGCGATGATTTTGTTTGCTATTTTAATAAAAATATGGTAAAATAAAGCTATATGGGGATGTAAATGGTTTCGACACTAACACAGAATCTTTAAAAGCGAGTAGTGGAGCTTATGGCCACTTAAAAAATAAGCAAATAAAGATAAAAGCTGATAATAGAGAATTAGCTTACGCTGCCTAGTTGCAGTGTCGTTTTATCATTAGAGCCTACTGCTTTTGATAAGGCGTCGAACTAAAGTAGGAAACAAAACTGTTTTATCCATTAAAACAGTGGGTATTTTAAATGGATATATCTTATCTTAACTTGTTTGATTTTTAAGTAAGATGAACAATTAGAATCAAACTGCACTCGGAGAAATTATTGAGGAAATGTTAGTGGACGCGAGTTCGACTCTCGCCATCTCCACCAAAAAAGCAGAAAGGACAAGAAATTGATACAACAATTATTTTCACAAATATTTACTTTAAAAAATATAATAATTTATTTATTAGCAATTAATTTGCTGACATTTTTGTTTATGGGCTATGATAAACACGAAGCTAAAATAAAACAATGGAGAGTAAGCGAAGGTTTTTTATTTCTACTAGTATTATTGCGGTGGCGGAATAGGACGGAACTGCGGGAATGTATGTTTTTAGACACAAAACAAAAAAATGGTACTTTAAATATGGTTTCCCTGCAATACTAATTGTAGAAATTTTAGTAGCAGTATATATAAAATTAGCATATTTCATGTAATAGGAAGGAAAAATTATTATGATAGACAATATGGATACAATAGTAAATTTATGCAAAGCAAGAGGATATATATATCCGGGTTCAGAAATTTATGGAGGACTAGCTAATTCTTGGGATTACGGACCTTTAGGAGTTGAACTAAAAAATAATATCAAAGCAATTTGGAGAAAAAAGTTTATTCAAGAGCAAAAAAATATAGTAGGCTTAGACTGTGCAATTTTGATGAATCCAGAAGTATGGCAAGCATCAGGACATTTATCAGGATTTTCTGACCCACTTATAGATTGTAAAGAATGTAAAACAAGACACAGAGCAGATAAATTAATCGAAGAATGGGCTCATGAAAACAATAAAGAAGTTATTGCAGACGGATGGACAGACGAACAATTAGTAAATTTTATAAAAGAAAACAACATTGTGTGCCCAAACTGTGGAAAAAACAACTTCACAAATATAAGAAAATTCAATTTAATGTTTAAAACTTTCCAAGGAGTTACAGAAGATAGTACATCAACAGTATATCTAAGACCAGAAACAGCACAAGGAATCTTTGTAGACTTTAAAAATATTATAAGAACAACAAGACAAAAAATGCCTATGGGTATAGCGCAAATTGGTAAAGCATTTAGAAATGAAATAACACCTGGAAACTTTATTTTTAGATTAAGAGAATTTGAGCAAATGGAACTTGAATTCTTTTGCAAGCCGGGCACCGATTTAGAATGGTTTAAATATTGGAAAGAATTTTGCAAAAATTTCTTATTAAATTTGGGAATAAAAGAAGAAAATATTAGACTAAGAGACCATTCAAAAGAAGAATTGGTATTTTATAGCAAAGCAACTACGGATATTGAATTTTTATTTCCTTTTGGATGGGGAGAATTATGGGGAATTGCAGATAGAACAGATTACGATTTATCTAGACACGCAGAACATTCAAAAGAAGACTTATCATACATGGACCCAGAAACAAATGAAAGATATATTCCTTATGTAATAGAACCATCTTTAGGAGCTGATAGATTAGCATTAGCAGTTTTGTTAAATGGATATGAAAATCAAGATTTAGGTGAAGGTGATTCAAGAACAATATTAAGATTACATCCAGCCTTAGCACCTTACAAAGTAGCGATTTTACCATTATCAAAAAAATTAAGTGATAAAGCAAACGAAGTTTATAACGAACTTTCAAAAAAATTCTCATGTGATTATGACGAGGCAGGTTCAATTGGCAAAAGATATAGGAGAGAAGACGAAATAGGAACACCATATTGTGTAACAATTGATTTTGACACAATGGAGGACAACACAGTAACAATAAGAGATAGAGACACTATGGAACAAATAAGAATGCCAATAGAACAATTAGCAAAATATATTGAAGAAAAAATAAATATATAAGATTATTAAGCTTATAATATGGTAATAATTATAATGAATTTTTGAAAGGATAAAAAATATGAGTGATGATGTAGGTATTGACTTAGGAACTGCAAGTATTATAGCTTATAATAAAGGAAAAGGAATAGTATTGCGAGAGCCAACTGTAGTTTCTATTGACAAAAACACTAATGAAATAATAGCTTATGGAAAAGAAGCTCATAGAATGTTAGGAAGAAATCCAAGTAATATTGAGGTTGTAAAACCATTAAAAGACGGAGTTATATCTAATTTTACAATAACAACTAAAATGCTAAAACACTTTATAAAAAGGATTTTAGGAAAAAGGATATCGGCACCAAGACTTATGATTTGCGTTCCATCTCAAATAACAGAAGTAGAAAAAAGAGCAGTTATAGATGCAGCAAACACAGCAGGAGCGAGAAAAGTATTCTTAATTGAAGAACCAGTAGCAGCAGCAATAGGAGCAGGAATTGACATATCGAAACCATCAGGAAATTTAGTAATAGATATAGGTGGAGGAACAACTGATATAGCAGTAATTTCAATAGGAGGTTCGGTAGTAAGTACATCAATAAAAACAGCAGGAAACAAATTTGATGAATCAATTATTAGATATGTAAAAAAGAAATATAAAACACTAATAGGAGAAAGAACAGCCGAAGAAATAAAAATAGCAGTAGGATGTGTTTATCCAAAAGAAGAAGATAATACAGTTGTAATAAGAGGCAGAAATCTTGATTCAGGGCTTCCAGTGGAAATAGAAATATCATCTCAAGAAATGCTAAAAGTTCTTCTGCCAGATGCTTTAAAAATAATAGAAAGTGTAAAATCAACAATAGAAAAAGCACCACCAGAATTAGTTGAAGATATTAGTGAAAAAGGCATATACATGACAGGAGGAGGAAGCCTTCTTTATGGAATAGACAAACTTATACAAGAAAGCACAGGTATAAATGTAATGATAGCACAAGATGCAATTTCATGTGTAGCTATAGGAACAGGTAAAGCTTTAGATAATTTTGATGTATTAGATACAAAAAATTCAAAATAAATAATATAAAATCTGATTTAAAGATAGTGTAAAATAACCTATAAAAGATAGTGTATGAAAATATTAGATGTAAGAAGGGAAGTATAGAAATGAATATCAATATTAAAATACCAAAACTAAAGTTTAAAAAAATTAAAATGGACACTGTTGAAGAACTAGATAATATAAAAATAGACTATGAAAAAATGCAAAAAGAAAATTTAAAAAAGAAAAGAAATACACCATACGAAACAACACACTATAAAACAGTAAAAGAATTTTTTTACAAATCAGCAAAAGAATATCCAGAAGAAGATTGTATATTAGAAAAGCCAGACCATAAAACACCATACAAAATAACAACTTATGCTGAATTTAAAGAAGATGTAGATGCTTTAGGAACAGCGTTAATTAAAATATTAAATCAAAAAGATAAAAGAATATTAATAGTCAGTGAAACTCAATATGGATGGTATGTTTCATACATGGCAATACTTTGTGGAGCAGGAATTGCAGTTCCAGTAGATAAAGAATTACCAACAAATGAGTTGGAAAATTTAATTAAAAGAAGCAAAGCAACAACAGTTATATATTCTAAACTTAAAGCAGACGACATAAGAAAAATTAAACCTAATATACCAGATGTAGAATATTTTGTTGAAATGAAATCAAACAAACCTTTAGAAGGAAATATTGTAGGATTAGATTATTTAATAGACACTGGAAAGAAAATAATAAAATCAGGAGACAACAGTTTTGAAAAAATAGAAATAGACCCAGAAGAATTTAAAGTATTAATATTCACCTCGGGAACAACATCAACATCAAAAGGTGTAATGTTATGTAATAGAAATTTAGCGGAAAATATTAATGCGGTAAATGCTTATGTAAAACTTTATCCAAATGACATGTTTTTCTCAGTTTTACCATTACACCATACATACGAATCAACAATTGGATTTTTACTACCAATGGCGCTTGGAGCAGGAGTAGCTGTATGTGAAGGACTAAGATACATAGTTCCAAACTTACAAGAAGCAAAGCCAACCGCTGTTTTAACAGTACCATTACTTGTAGAAAACATTTACAAAAAAATAAATGAGACAATCAAAAAGAGTCATAAAGACAAATTAGTAAACTCAATGATACATGTAACTAATGGATTAAAAAGCATGGGAGTAGATATAAAGAGAAAAGTATTCAAAGAAATATTAGACAACTTAGGAGGCAATTTAAGAATTATAGTATCAGCAGCAGCACCAATAGATAAAAAAGTTGGAAAGTGGGTTGAAGACATTGGAATAATGTTTTTACAAGGATATGGATTAACAGAAACGGCACCAATTTCAGCAGTTACACCAGATTATAAACCAAAAGTAGGCTCAGCCGGAAAAACTATAGTGCAAGCAGATATTAAAGTAGACAATCCAAATAAAGAAGGAGAATTATTAATAAAAACTCCAACCTTAATGCTTGGATATTATGAAGACGAAGAAGCAACAAAGCAAGCCATTACAGAGGATGGATATTTTCACTCAGGAGATATTGGATTCGTTGATGATGAAGGATTTGTATATGTTACAGGAAGAAGCAAAAATGTTATAGTAACACAAAACGGAAAAAATATTTATCCAGAAGAAATAGAAATGTTGCTAGACAAAATTCCAGAAATAAAAGAAGTCATGGTATATGGTAAAACACCAGATGAACAGGACACAAAGAGAAATGACAAAGAACTAATCATTACCGCAAGAGTAATACCTAACATGGAAGAACTAGACAAAATAAAAGAAAACATGAGTAAAGAAGAAATACATCAAATAATTTGGGAAAAAATAAAAGAAGTAAATAAAAAATTAACAACATATAAAGCAGTAAAATGTTTAGAACTAAAAGAAGGCGAATTTGAAAAAACATCAACAATGAAAATAAAAAGATATAAAGAATTGCAAAAGAAATAAAAAGACCTACACTCTTACGGAAATTGACAGTTTACACAAAAAAATATAAGAAAATTTTTTAAATTCACTTGACAATGAAAGTTGAATTGTACTAAAATTATAACAGTAGTAAAAAAAGCACTAAATACCATGCTTAACATAATTTGAAGGAGGTTATGTTTACAATGCCTAGAAGAGGGATAGTAAACGTGAGAATGGTAATCACGGAAGAAAAAATATTATCAAACATAGAAAAGGTACAAAGACTTATAAATCCAAACAGTAAAAAACAAATAATAGAACTTGATGACAACTCATATTTCAAGGATTTAGTTGAGTCAATAAAAACCTATTTAATAGAGTACCCTAAGAAAAAGAATTTTCCAAAATCTGTTTATGATGCAGCATACAAATTAGTAGAATATGCAACAAATCAGTTTGAGGAAAACACAAAACAAATAGAAGGATTAATCAAGCAAAGGGAATATAATATAAAAGCAGCATCAACGCTAAAACAAACACTAGCAGTAGTACAAGCAAAAGATGGCGAATGGAAAAAGAGTTTAGCAAGTCTAAACGGAAAATTTCCACAAGATATATTAGATGCATTTGGAGTAATTGCTAGAGCAAAAGGAACAGATTCTCAAAATTATCAAGATGCTGTAAAATTAATAAATGCGAGAATATCTAATCTTGAATCAAATCTACATATAGAAATAGATATGGAAAGAGTTGAAGATAGGTCAAAAGCATTGAGTTACATAGGAATAGAAATTGCAGATGCCTTGAAGCTAATACCTACACCGGTTGCTGAAGAAGTTAAAGAAGAAGTAAAACCACAACAAGTAGCACCAGTTCAAGCAGTTAATAATGTACAAACAGTAAATGTTGCACCAGTTGAACAAGAAATAAAACAACCTAAAATAGCTGTTAAGAAAGATGTAAATACTGCAGTCGTTGCAGAAGTTCCTGAAAAACCAGGAAGCCCAACAAAGGCCTATGAAGACTACTATGCAGAAACTAGAACACAAGTTAAATCTTCATTCTGGAATAAACTTAAGAATACTAAGTTCTTTAGAGCAATTAAGTATGTATTGAAAATTAGAATTACATTACAATTGCCAGAAGGTTTACCAGAACCAAATCAAAGCAATAAATAGTCAATAGTATTATTTATTATAAATATAGATGTAGATATGGCTTTTAATGAGAAGCCATATCTATATTATGTGTAAAAGAATAAAAAGATTTTTATATATAGAGAAAAATTTATGTATGTTAGGTATTTGAATTTTTAATATATTAATAAAAATCAAATATATTTAGGAAAATAGCTTGACAGAAAGCAAAAAATGTTATAAAATAAAAATTGTGCACAACAAATGCGCCTTTAGCTCAGTTGGTCAGAGCAACCGGCTCATAACCGGTGGGTCCAAGGTTCGAATCCTTGAAGG
>CANQXO010000018.1 GCA_947627825.1 uncultured Clostridia bacterium | reverse complement strand
AGATTGAAATAAATATTTAAGATATATCATCTCTAATTTATAAAATGGAGAAGTGAAAATGACAATTAAAAGAGGAGATATGTTTTATGCGGATTTAAGTCCAGTAATTGGCTCAGAACAAGGAGGTATAAGGCCTGTTGTGATTATACAAAATGACTTAGGAAACAAATATAGCCCAACAGTGATAGCAGCAGCCATAACATCACAATTAGGTAAAACAAAATTACCAACGCATATTCCAATAGGCTCTCAAAATGTAGGTTTAAAAACTGATTCTGTAATACTAGCTGAACAAGTTAGAACAATAGATAAAAGTAGATTAAAAGAAAAAATTGGGCACATAGAAGATAAAAATATTATGAATCAAATAAATAGTGCATTAGGTGTAAGTATAGGATTAGAATAAAAGAGACTACTTTTAGTGTAGTCTCTACTATTCCATATATAATCTTAAATTTAAAGGTTTGAATTTAAAATCCTAAACTGAAAACTGTAAATTTGATTTTAATTTTATAGTTAAGCCTTAAATTTTAATTTTCAACTTCTTAATAACCTTAATTTCATTATATAAATCATCAACTCTCTTTTTTCTAATGACTAAAGCATCCTTATATTCATCATATATTTGTCTAAAATTATCAAGAGTCTCACCCTTTTCAAGAAGAAGAACCATACCAGTTTTGTAATAGTCTATTTGTTCAGGTTTTTTAGCTGTTGACATTTTTTTCTCATATTTTATAACATTATCTAATCGTCTAATTTGTGAACGCAAATATTCAACATAATTCATAACGCAGCTAATTTCGTATAAAATATCATCTATAACAACTTTGAACAAAGCTTTTAAAGGCTTAGGATTTATTTTTCCAAGTCTTTCATTTTGCTTTAATTGGTCCAATGCAACAATATTTTTAGGAGGCTCAGCATCCTTAATTAAATCTTTTAAAGTCTCAGAAATATTAACATGGGTTGTATAATGCCTTTTAGTTACCAAAGAGTCGTACTCATCAGCAACTCTAATTATTTGTGCAGAATAAGGAATATCATTTTTTCTAAGCCCTCTAGGGTAACCAGTACCATTTAAAGCTTCATGATGATACCAAGGACCATCTGAATAAGGTCTTAAGTTTATATCTTTCATACAATATTCATAGCCTAGAGTAGTGTGAGTTTTGATTATTTCGTATTCCTCAGCGGAAAGCTTACCGTCTTTTGTCAAAATCTCTTCAGGAATAAACATTTTACCCAAATCGTGTATATATCCAGCTATCAAACAATGTATAGTAAATTGATTATTGCAACGCATATATTCACATATACGAACGCATAGATTTGAAACATTGTTACTATGAACTTTCGTAAAATAATCTAAATTATCCATAACAGCAAGACTGTTTTTTAAATTAGTATCTAAATCATGAATTTTTAAATTACTGGGACTATAAAAATCATATTTTTCTTCTAACATATCAAATTCTCCTTTGTGCTACTATTAATATAACACTAAAATACAAATAAAACAATATATTTTGTGAAATTAAGACTAATTAAGATTTTGACAAAATCTCTTATTAAAAATGTTATAAATAAATTATGAAGCTATTATATAAATGAAACCTTGTTAAGAAAAATTGTTTTTTGACTTTTATACAAAAATCATATAAAATATCATAAAGTAGGTTTTTCATAATAAACATATTTTAGGAGAGTTTATGAGTGAAACAATAATAATAAAGAAAGATAATATAGAGTATTTGCAATTTAATAAACTACTTGAGTTTCAAGATACTCTAATACATGCATATACACTAAAAACATTCAACACTGGATTAGGAAAAGATATTGAAGACAGAAAAGAAAATTTGAAAAGATTATCATCTGCTTTAAAAATTAAAGAAAATTGTTTTGTAACAGTAAATCAAGCACACACAAACATTGTGACAGAATTAAAAAAGCAAGCATTAGAAGAAATGACAAACAAGCAAACAAAACATATTAAACAAGGAAAGTTAATAATACTTAACAAACAAAATTTGGCATTATCAACCACAGCTAATGAGCCTAAAGCAGACGGATTAATAACAAATGAAAAGCAAAAAGCTTTAGTAATAGGAACTGCCGATTGTATTTGTTTAATGTTATTTGACCCGAAAAATAAAGTTATATCTAATATCCATTCGGGATGGAAAGGAACAGCTAAAAGAATTGCACAAGAAGCAATATATAAAATGATAAAAGATTATGATTGCAAGCCACAAAATATAATCTGTTGCATTTGTCCAGCTTTAAGAAAAGACCATTTCTTAGTAAATGAAGATGTAGTGAATATTTATAAAAATGAGTTTCCAAAATACTATAATAAGGTAATAGAAGAAACCGAATATACAAACGAAAAAGGAAAGCAATATAAAATAGATACGGTATTAATAAATAAATTAATGCTAAAAGATATTGGATTGCTAGATAAAAATATAATAGATAGTAAAATATGCACAATGTGTGAGTCAGACAAGTTTTATTCTTATAGAACTGAAAAAAGAAATTTAAAAAACAATATTGGAGTAATATTATTAAAATAAAAGGAAGTAGAAATGTTTGATAATTGGGAAGATTTAGAGAAAAGTATTGTAAACTGTAATAAATGTAAATTGAGTGGAGGAAGAACTAATATAGTTTTTGGAGTTGGGAATAAAGAAGCGGATGTAATGTTTATTGGCGAAGGTCCGGGAGCAGATGAAGATAAAGAGGGAATACCTTTTGTCGGCAAGGCAGGTAAACTGATGAATAAAGCATTTGAAGGAACTGGAATAAATAGAGAGAATGTTTACATTGCAAATATAGTAAAATGTAGACCGCCTCAAAACAGAGTCCCAGAAAAAGATGAAGCCTCAACATGCTTAAATTATTTAAGAAATCAAGTTATTTTAGTAAAGCCTAAAATAATTGTTCTGCTAGGTAGCACAGCATTAAAAAATATTTTAGGAGAAGAACACTCAATTACAAAAGAGAGAGGAATTTTAACTGATAAAAAAGGAATAAAATATATTCCAACATGGCATCCAGCTGCTCTTTTAAGAGATGAAAGTAAGAAAATAGAGTTTTGGAAAGATTTAAAAATGCTAAAAAGAATGGCAGAAGAAGAAAATTGGGTTATATAAATTAAGATGATTGTATATGAAATCACAATCAAGAAAAGGATTAAAAAATGGAAGAAGAAATTAGAAATTATTGTTTAAATTGTGTTAATAAGCCATGCAGTAATAAAGGGTGTCCACTTAATAATGATATTCCAAGATTTATTCACGAAAAAGATTTAAAAAAGGCTTTTGAAATTTTATCAGAAACAACGGTGCTTCCTGCAATTTGCGGAGCTATTTGCCCTTACGAGAAACAATGTCAAGGAAGTTGTGTTAGAGGAATAAAAGGAAAAAGTGTAGAGATTGGGCAAATGGAAGAAATGATTGGCAAAGCTTCAATAGATAACAATTACGAAATTCCAAAAAATATCGATACAAGCCTAGAAAACAAAAAGGTAGCAGTTATTGGTGGAGGACCGGCAGGACTTACTTGTAGCGCATTTCTTGCAAGAAAAGGTATAAAAGTTACTATATATGAAAAATTTAATAATCTTGGGGGAATATTAACACACGGAATACCAGACTTTAGATTAGAAAAAAGAACTGTAGAAAGCACGATTAATAAAATTCTAAACCTAGGAATTGAAGTAAAAAATAATATGGAACTGGGCAGAGATATACAATTAAAGGAATTACAACAAGAGTATGATGCTGTATTTATTGGAATAGGTGCTAATGTTCCTACAAAAATGAATATAGAAGGCGAAGATTTACAAGGTGTATATGGCGGAAATACTTTATTGGAAAACAATAATCATCCAGATTATAAAGGAAAAAAAGTTGCGGTTATTGGTGGTGGAAATGTAGCAATGGACACAGCAAGAACAGTAAAAAGACTTGGAGCTGAAAAGGTTTTTGTTATATACAGAAGGGCAGAAGAACAAATGCCAGCAGAAAGAAAAGAGATAGAAGAAGCTAAAAAAGAAAATATAGAATTTTTATTTCAAAATAATATTGTAAAAATAATAGGTGATAAAAAAGTAGAAAAAATAGAATGTATAAAAACAGAGTTGGTACAAAAAGAGGGAGAAACAAGACTATCACCAGTTAATATTGAAAATAGCAACTATAAAATGGATATGGACTTTGTTATTATGGCAACAGGCTCAAAACCAGAAGAAAAAGCAATTGCTGAATTTGAAAAAAATAAATGGGGCTACATTAATGTTAATGATAAAATGGAAACCTCAATATCAAAAGTTTTTGCAGGCGGAGATATTGTTGGAGAAAAAGCAACAGTAGCTTATGCAGCAAGGTCCGGAAGAAATGCAGCAAAAAGTATAATAGAATTTTTAAACCAAAACTCTAATTGACTTAACAATTAGGGTTTTCATAAACAATTATTTTTTTATTTATAAAGTATATTTTTCAATAACTTGCAAAGTGTAAATTCATTAACATTATAAAGTATTGTTTTCTTCAACTACAATAGGCTTTTTAACAAATATATTTTTGATACCATTGAAGATAGCAGAAAATTTAGATTTCTTAATAACAGCAATATCTGTATTTCCTGTAAGAGCCTCATATTTTTTATCAATTTCAGACATTTTTGAAATATAAAAATCATTGAAAAAGTTGTAATTTTCAGCTTTACCAATCAAGTTACTAAAGCTATAAAGCTGTCTTCTATAATTTTCAATTTCATTTGCAGTTTTTATTTCTTTTATTCTATTATTAAAATATGATGAAATAATCAAATTTTGAGCATCAAAGAAAGTCTTTTTGATTTGCTCTTTATATTTATTAATGGTATCAGTTGCTTTTTTAAATTGGATGTAAGGCATATCTTTAGTTTGAATTTTCATATTTATCTTTATTATTTTTTCTTCTAATCTAACTAACTTATCAAAATATTGCTGAATTGCAAAAGCATTTTTATCGCCAAATAAAAATTTAAATCTGTCAAAGAAGGCATTATTAGAAAAGAATGTACTTTCAAACAAAACAGCAAAACTAGTTAAATAGCCAACTTGTTTAACTAAATTACAAAGTAAAGGATAATATGTTGGACTATCTGTTGGTATTGTAACACCATAATAAGTAACAATATCTCTTTTTTCATTTGTAGCAAAAGACGACATAAGTTGAACAGAAGCCTCATTTAATGCAAGCCCATAAGCTTGAACCTTTAGATAAGTACACAATCCAAGTCTATGTAACACGCCTTTTGAATCCTTGATTTCTTGAAAGAAATGTATTATTTCATGAAATGAAAGTCGCTTTATTTCATCAAAACTAATTCCTTTTCTAAAGTAAATAGATTGATTTTTATAAAAATAGCAAGCATCTGACATTCCAGTAGGCATATCAGCAATATACATATTTAATCTAGAAATCTTTGTAAAAATATTATTATAATTTAGTTTGAAATCAGGAAATTTTGAACAAAGTAATTGTGCAACATAAGTTGCAATTTCGTTTACATTAAAAGTATTGATTGGACAAATAACCTTAATTCCATTTTTCTCTAGTTCGCGTTCAATAGAATTCATTAAAACTCTCCTTTTGTCGTTTGCAAAAAAAATCTTTTGTTAATATAGAAATATTATACACTATAGAGGTTTAAAATTATATAACAATAATATTAAAAAAATGTAATATCAAAGTAATATTTTTTGAAAAATGTAATAAGTTAATTATAATAAAATAGTTAGAATATTTTTGACGAGATAAAATTAAAAGAAATCTATATTTTTAAGCAAAAAATATAGATTTTTTTGTGCGCTTATAGTATAATATACTCGGTATTTATATCAAAAAATTTATTTGAAATTATAATAAATAAATTAATTAACACTAAGAAGGAGAGTTACATGTATAATTTTAAAGAAGTTGAAAACAAATGGCAAAAGAAGTGGGAAAAGGAAGGAACTTTTAATGCAAAAGATGATTACACAATGCCAAAATGGTTTGGTCTTATAGAGTTTCCTTATCCATCAGGACAAGGACTTCATGTTGGACATCCAAGAAGTTACACAGCATTAGATGTAATTGCTAGAAAAAGAAGAATGCAAGGATATAATGTTTTATATCCTATTGGTTTTGATGCTTTTGGATTACCAGCAGAAAATTATGCAATAAAAAATCATATACATCCTAAAATTACTACAGAACAAAATATTGCTCATTTCAAATCTCAATTAAAATCAATTGGATTTTCTTTTGATTGGTCAAGGGAAATTAATACTACTGACCCCAGTTATTATAAATGGACACAATGGATATTCATACAACTTTTCAAAAAAGGTTTAGCTTATAAAGCAACTATGCCTATTAATTTTTGCACAGGATGTAAAGTTGGATTAGCTAACGAAGAAGTTGTAAATGGAGTTTGTGAAAGATGTGGAAGCCCAGTTGTGCAAAAAGAAAAATCACAATGGATGCTAAAAATTACAGACTATGCACAAAGATTAATTGATGACTTAGATGAAGTTGATTTTTTGGATAAAATAAAGGCTCAACAAATTAACTGGATTGGTAGAAGTGAAGGTGCAGAGGTTAATTTTAAAATAAAAGGTACTGACGATACTTTGCTTGTTTACACAACAAGACCAGATACATTATTTGGTGCAACTTACATGGTTATTTCACCAGAACATCCATTTATTAAAGAACATGAAAAATTAATTACCAATATGGATGAAGTAAAAGAATACCAAGAAAAAGCATCTATGAAATCTGACTTCGAAAGAGCCGAATTAAATAAAGAAAAAACAGGAGTGGAAATTAAGGGATTAAAAGCTATTAATCCTTTAACAAACGAGGAAATTCCAATTTGGATTTCTGACTATGTTTTAATTACTTATGGAACAGGTGCAATAATGGCAGTTCCAGCACATGATGATAGAGATTTTGAATTTGCAAAAAAATTCAATTTACCAATAAAATTAGTTATAAAAAGTAAAACTGAAGATATAGAAAATAAAGAGTTAGACAAAGCTTTTACTGATGTAGAAGATGGTATATCTATTAACTCAGGTTTCTTAACTGGTCTAGAGTCAAAAGAGGCTATCGAAAAAGCAATAGAATATCTTGAAAAAAATAATATAGGAAAAAGAAAAGTAAATTACAAATTAAGAGATTGGGTATTTTCTCGTCAAAGATACTGGGGAGAGCCAATACCAATGGTATATTGCGAAGATTGTGGATGGGTTCCTATTCCAGAAGAAGAATTACCACTTAAACTTCCAGAAATAGAAGACTATGAGCCAGGCGAAAATGGTGAATCTCCTTTAGCAAAACAAGAAGATTGGATAAAAACTAAGTGCCCTCATTGTGGAAAAATGGCAAGGAGAGAAACTGACACAATGCCTCAATGGGCAGGTTCATCATGGTATTATTTAAGATATATGGACCCACATAATGATAAAGAGTTTGCTTCTAAAGAAGCACTAGAATATTGGTCACCAATTGATTGGTACAATGGTGGAATGGAGCATACAACTTTACATTTATTGTATTCAAGATTTTGGCATAAATTCTTATATGATATTGGAAAAGTTCCAACAAAGGAGCCATATCAAAAAAGAACTTCACATGGTATGATTTTAGGTGAAAATGGCGAAAAAATGTCTAAATCAAAAGGAAATGTTGTTAATCCTGATGACATAGTTAATGAGTTTGGAGCAGATAGTTTTAGAGTTTATGAAATGTTTATGGGACCATTTGACCAAACTGCTCCATGGTCTATGGATAGTATTAGAGGTTGTTCAAAATTCTTAGATAGAGTATGGGCACTTCAAGATGTTTTGGGTGAAGGTGAAGAATATTCACCAGAATTTGAAAACATGATGCACAAGGCAGTGAAAAAGGTTACAAATGATATTGAAGAAATGAAGTTTAATACATCAATATCAACTTTCATGACAATGTGCAATGAATTTAGCAAAGCAAAAAGAATAAACAGAAAAGAATTAGAAACTTTTATAAAATTATTAAATCCATTTGCACCTCATATTACCGAGGAAATATGGGAAAAATTAGGACACAATACAACAATAGCTTATGAGCCTTGGCCAAGCTATGATGAATCAAAAACAATAGATAATTTAATTGATTTACCAGTACAAGTAAATGGAAAATTAAGAGCTAATGTAAGTATTGAAAAGGATGAAGATAAAGATTCAATTAAAGATAAAGTTCACAGCAATGAAAAGATACAATCTTACATTAATGGAAAAGAAATTATAAAAGAAATTTATGTCCCTAACAAAATTTATAATATAGTAGTAAAGTAAAGTCTTTCATTTTATTGCAAAATAAGAGAATTACAAAATGAATAATGCAAGGTAGATGATTTAATTGCAAAATAAATGAAAGGAAAGGAATGAAAGTTTAAAATGGGAAAACTGAACTTTAATAGAAAGACAAAAGAAAAAAAAGATGCAAAAGTAGCTAAAGAAAGCAAAGACAAAGGGCGAGATGTAACCGACAGCAAAGCTAAAGAAAAAAAATCATTAACTATTGCTTTTAATATTTTAGTAGTTTTTTGTATAGCAGTTTTTTGCGTATCAATTGTTCCAAAAACTCTCCAAAATGATACTTTTTATACCATCAAAATAGGGCAATTAATTAGAGATAATGGAATAGATTACAAAGACCATTTTTCATGGCATGATGACTTACCTTATATGTATCCACACTGGCTTTATGATGTAGTAATATCACTAATATTTGACTTTGCTGGAGGATATACAGGATTATACATTTCAACAATGGTATTATCAGTTATTTTAGGAGTATTATTATATTTTACAAATAAAAAGATATCCAAAAATCCATTAATCTCGGCATTGATTACAATTGGTCAAATGGAGATAATGAGGGAATATATTACAGCAAGGGCACAATTAGTGACATTTATATTATTTGTAGCTACTTTACTGTTGATAGTAAAATATTTGGAAAAACCAAAACTACGATATGCTATTGGACTGATAATAATTCCTATAATAATTGCAAATGTGCATTCAGCAGTATTCCCATTCTACTTTGTTTTGTATTTACCTTTTATAGCGGAATATGCAATAGTTGCAATTTTAGACTGTCATATTCCACATAAAGTGTACCAATTGTGGATAAATAATAAAATAAAAATAACTAATAAAAAGTTAAAGAGAGCTAAAAAAGAAAAAGTTGAAAAATACAAGACAAATTTACAATCTTTAAACAAAGCATTAGAAAAATCTAATTCAAATTTTGAAACTGACATAATAAAGCAAAATGAAAGAAGAAAGAAACCTTATAAAATTCAGTTGGAAAAAAATCCAGTAGTTTTAAAATTATTTGTAATAATGGTAATATGCATATTTACAGGACTACTTACACCAATTAAAGATATGCCATATACTTATACTTTTAAAATAATGCAGGGTAATACAACAAAAAATATAAGTGAACATTTGCCACTAACATTAGCAGATAATTTACCTATACTTATTATCATTGCATCAACAATTGCATTAGCACTATTTACAAAAATTAAATTAAAATTAAGAGATGTATTTTTCTTCTGTGGACTTACTTTTTTGGCATTAATGACAAGAAGACAGGTTTCAATGCTAATTCTATTTGGTGGGCCGGTGCTTGCAACGATGCTTACCAATTTAATTGAAATGTATGACAAAAATGGTACAGAAGAATTTATGAAGTATACCACTAGTATTTTAGGAGAAATTTTAACTATTCTGTTAATATTTATCGTTAGTTTAGGGATGTATAAAAAGAATGTAAATACAACTTATATTAGTACAAGTAATTATCCAGTTGAAGCTACTGAATGGATAAAAGAACATTTAGATTACAAAAATATAAAAATATTTAATGATTATAATTATGGTAGTTATATGCTTTTAAATGATATCCCTGTGTTTATAGATTCTAGATGCGATTTATATACGCCGGAATTTAATGGAACATATAATAAAGAAAAGAAAAAATATGAAGGTCAAGATATTTTTTCTGACTATATGAATATATCGTCTGTATCAACATGGTATGATACTAAATTTGAGGAATATGGTATAACCCATATTATATGTAAAGAAAATTCAAAATTAAAAATGCTTCTTGGAAAAGACGATAAATATGATGAAATATATAAGGATTCTAATTTCTCAATTTATACTAGAAATGGTGATAAGAACTAAACAATAGTTAAAAGAGAATAATTACAGGATGTAAAATGTATGGAAGAAAAAATTTTTAAAGTTAATTTAAAAGATAATAATCAAAGGCTTGATACTTTCGTAGCAAGCCTTGATATGCATTTTACAAGAAGTATGGCACAAAAATTAATTAAAAATGAAAAAATTTTAGTGAATAATAGTAAGCAAAAAGAATCTTATAAAGTAAAGGAAAATGATGAAATTAAAATTATCATTGAACCACCAAAGGAAACTGATATAAAGGCTGAAAATATAGATTTAGATATTGTATATGAAGATGATTATTTGCTAGTTGTAAATAAGCCTAAAGGAATGGTAGTTCATCCAGGAAGCGGAAATTATGAAGGAACCTTAGTAAACGCTATTTTACATCATTGCAAAGGTAGGCTTTCTGGAATTGGTGGTGAAATAAGGCCGGGAATAGTACATAGGCTAGATAAAGATACTTCTGGGTTAATAATAGTTGCAAAATGTGATGAGGCTCATGTAAATTTATCTAATCAAATAAAAGAACATAAAGTAACAAAAATTTATACAGCTCTAGTTAAGGGTAATATTGCTGAGAATACAGCAACGATTAATATGCCAATTGGAAGAAGCAAACTAGATAGAAAGAAGATGGAAGCAAGAGCAGACGGAAAAGAGGCAATTACTCATATACAAGTAATTAAAAGATATGGAAATTATACTCTTTTAAAAGTTAAAATTGATACAGGCAGAACTCACCAAATTAGAGTTCATTTATCCAAAATAGGTCACCCAGTTGTAGGTGATGAAGTATATTCAAATGGTAAAAATGAATTTGGAGTTTCTGGTCAAATGCTTCATAGTACAATTTTAGAGTTTGTTCATCCAATAACCAATAAAAAAATGCATTTTGAAGCAAAGCTTCCAGAGTACTTTCAAAATGTACTAGAAAATTTAAGTAAAAATGAAAGAAATTTTTGAAAAAAGTATTGATTTTATAATAGAGAAAATTATGGAGGTTATTTAATTGGAAAGAGAAATCAGACTACAAAAGTTTATAGCAGATTGTGGAGTAGCATCTAGAAGAAAAGCAGAAAAACTTATCTTAGACGGACAAATAAAAGTAAATGGGAAAGTAATAACAGAACTTGGAACAAAGGTAAATGGGCAAAAAGATAAAGTAGAATTTAACAATAAAATAATTAGTCCAGAATCTAAAAAAGTATATATTCTTTTAAATAAACCTATAGGCTATGTTACAACTGTAAGTGAGCAATTTAATAGAGATACAGTTATGGATTTAGTAAAGGATATTAAGGAAAGAATTGTTCCAGCTGGAAGATTAGATATGTATACGACAGGAGCTTTAATTCTTTCAAACGATGGAGATTTTATAAATAAAATTACTCATCCTAAGAATGAAATCGAGAAAACATACATAGTAACTGTAACAGGAATCATAACAAATGAGGACTGTGAAAAATTAAAAAAAGGTGTAGAGATTTTAGTTGATGAGAATGATAAAAGCAATAAATATGTAACAAAACCTGCAAAAGTAAAAATTTTAAAAACAGATGAAGAAAAGAATATATCTAGAATTCAAATTTCTATAAAAGAAGGTAAAAATAGAGAAGTAAGAAAAATGTGTGAAGCAATTGGCAAAAAAGTTCGTGCATTACACAGAAGTAAAATAGGAAATATTGAAGTGAAAGATTTAAAAATAGGAACTTGGAGATATTTGAAAAAAGAAGAAATAAGCCATCTCCTTGGAAACTAATTATGCAACAAAAATGAACTAAAAACTTTTATGAATAAAAAAATATAAATAGATGAACTAAATTTAAAGATAAAAAGTAAAAAACGAAGGAAGAATAAAATGATATACCAAAGATTTATTCCAGAAGGCTGGAATCAAGAAAATAAAGAATTTTCTATTGATGAATTGAAAAAAGCTAAAAATAATGATGCTATCTTAGAGGCGGAAATCAAAAGTATAGATAACAATCGCAATGTACATATAGATTTAGGAAATAACATACAAGGCATAATTCCTAAAGAAGAACTAGGACAGATGATAAATGGAAACAACTTTGTTCAATTTAAAGTAAATAGTATAAATGAACAAGAAAGAAAATGTTATTTGTCAAGAAAAGCTGTAAAAGATGAGAGTATGTCTTGGGTTATAAATGATTTATCAAAAGGAGATATTGTAGAGGGAATAGTAAGAAATATCAAACCTTATGGAGCATTTGTAGAAATAGGCGGAGGAACAACAGGGCTTCTTTATATAAATGATATTTCTGTTGGAAGAATGAGGTCTCCAGAAGAAAAATTGAGTATAGGCCAGAGGCTTAAAGTAAAAATAAAAGATATTGATAAGGAAAATAAAAAATTTTATTTGTCATATAAAGAAATGCTTGGTACATGGGAAGAAAATATAAAAGGCATACAAGAAGGAAATATTGTTAAAGGAGTTGTAAAAGAAGCCACAAAAAATAAAGATGGAATTTTTATTGAACTAAAACCTAATTTAATAGGAATGTGCGAATATAATGATAAAGTTCAATATGGGCAAGAGGTGGATGTAAGAGTTAAGAGAATAATTCCAGATAAAAAGAAAATTAAATTAATACTTGTATCTTGTTGACATAAGTGGTATAATATAACTATGATGCTATTTTTAATTAATTAAATATTTAATAAATTAAAGAATAGCAGTAAATCTATAAAATAATTTTTGTAGGAGGGAAAAAATGGTTTCAGATAGTGAAATTAAAACAACAGTATCCCCATTTAGAATGAGAGAAGGGGAAATTAAAGTATTTGATGGCAAAGATGGATATGTATCAATGAATCAAATATTACAGAAGATGAATTTAGGACATATTAGTGAAATTCACTTTCAAATCCTAGAATTAATAAATAAATATGAATTTTTAACATCAAGACAATTATATCAAATATTAGAACATCAAAAAGCAGATATAAAAAGTCAAGACAAACTTAACAATAAGTTAGACCAATTAATTAGATGCAAAATACTTACAAGATACTATTTTACATCACCAGAAGGAAGCGGAATATATAGAGTATATTGTATGGAAAAGATGGGAAAATATCTACTTACATCAAGAGAAATTGAATGTAAGTGGCAACCTAGCGACAACGCAAAACCAGTTGAAATGATAAAGAAAAAATTGGCAGGTAATCAGTTAGTTATAGCTTATATGAGAAAAGTTAAAGCTTTTTCAGACTTTAAACTAAAACCACCAATTCAAGCAAAAACGCTTAACAAACAATTCAAACCAACAGTTAGTATTGATTTAAGTTTTGACAGAAGAAAAATTAGTTTTGTATTTGAAGTTGTTAGAAGAAACGAAGATTGGGAAAAGAAGTTAGTTGAAAGAATGAACCTTTGGAAAGATTTTTATGATAATTTTGTACCGGGTGATTCTGGATACATATCACTACCACAATTAGTGTTTGTTTGTGAAGATGATAGACACATGGCAGAAACTTTTAAAGCTTTAGTTACAAACAATATAATAATTCAAAAAATTAATTACTATTATACAACTGATTTACATCAAAATAGTGATAGTTTAGCAAAAAGTTTGTATGACTTTATTGAGGAAAATGGAAAATACAAAATAAGAAATGTAGAAGCTAAAGTGTTAAGTTAAATTAGATTATTAAAATCATGTTAATTTAAAATATTAAACTAGCTAAGATGTTAAAGCTTAGATAAAAAGTATAAACTAATTTGTATGTAATAATAAAAACCTTCTAGTGATTATTCACTGGAAGGTTTATTTTAATTCTTTATACATTTACATTATTTTTCTACATTAATCGTTATTTCCATTTTTTCTGAAATTAAATGTTATAGCATTACTATTATTTATGTCAAAATTTAAGTCTGATTGGTCAATTTGAATTGGGTCAACATTTTCATCAGTATCACTATTGAAATGTGTGTTGTTAGCAATTAGACCTTTTCTCCTATGTGAATTAGTAGATTCATCAATTTCAGAAATTCCGTTTGTAAACTTTGTAAAGTTGTATATTTTAACTTCTTGTTTTTCTTTATACTTAGAAGCTAAGAAATCAAGATTTGCAGTACCGTTTTCAAGACCACCTTTGATATTCTTTATCTTGTACATACATTTTTTGAATTTCAAAGATTGAATCTTACCAGGTAAATACTTAGCTTTATATCCATATTGTGCATTTTTCTTAGGGTCATATTTTAAATCGTTGGTGTTAAAGCCAGTTTCTGTAACAGTCCATTCTTTCTTTTCACCAAGCTCTTTAGACCACCAATCATTGTCTTCTGGTGAGTTGTTACCAAATACTATTTTGTTATTACAGTTTGATATAATTGTATTTCCAAGTTTTTCACCATGTGATAGTAGTTGAGACCTTGATTGTGCTGAAACAACTGTTGCAACTCTGTATTTTCTGTAAACTGTAAATATTGTTTCTGTAGCAGGACAGATGAAATCAGGGAACTCATCAATATATAAAAAGTGAGGTATTCTTGTGTTTTCACTACCAGGTCTTCTTAAAACAGAGAATTGCATTAGTAGTAAGAAAAATAATCCAAATGCTTTATGAGCAGTTTCACCTAAATCTCCTCGTCTTGTACATACTAAGCAAACACCACCATCTTCTAATACTTTATCAAAATTTAAGTTATTATTTCTATTGCATAAAATATTTTTAACACCAGGGTATCTTAAAAGTGTATCTAGTTGTGACATTGGAATTGATACAATTTTTTGCATTTCTGCTTTATTAGGACTATCACTGTAAAAGTTCTTTTTAAAGTATCCAATTTGATTTTCATATTTTGCAGAAAGTTCCGGGTCTTTTTCTAATATCTTACATAGTTTTTCAATAAGTTCAAAATTATTTAAAAGTTTAAGCATATCATCAATGTTTGGCAATTTTCCATTATTTAAAATAGGATAAGCTATTTTTAGAAGAATTGCTAAATTTTCAATAATTTGATTTGATAAATTTTCTTGATAAGCTTGTGCCATTTCTGGATTTTTATCAGTATAAAAACCTTTTAATACAGTTGATATTGACAATGCTGTTTGAACAGGGTCATCAAATGCAAATGGGTTAAGACCTATTGAATTTGAATTGTCTGGGTCTACTAAATTATATGATATTCCAAAGTTATCGCAAACACTTTTTACTCTTGAAATTGTTTCGTAATCAGGAGCCATATAAGTAATACCAAGATTTTTATAGATAGGTTTTGTTGGTGAATCAAAGTAAATTAACTTTTTAAAATACGCATTGTACATATTTCTTTTTGATTCTACCGGAGTTAACATATCTAAAGAAAAATACTTATTAATATAATCATTGTTATATGGTGCCTTCATTGTAGCTAAACCTGTTCTTAATGCAGCAAAGGCAAGAGTTTTAGAAGTTTCTCTAAAGAAGTATTTTTTACTAATATCTTGTGCAACCCAAGGTTCAAATATTAAAGAAGTTTTTCCTGAACCTGAAACACCAACTACTAAAGTAGATTCAAACCTTCTTATTTCAGGAAGTTTAACATCATGACCATGGTCTTTATCAGAACCTATAAATATTTCGTTTGTGTATGTTCCAGTTCCTATAGTTTTATCTGCAAGACTAATACCTTCATAATCAAAAATAGAATCTTTCATTGACTTGGTATCATTGATGTCTTTGTACAATTTATTAAATAATAGATGTGCCGTTGAAAGAGGGAGTGCTAAAGCTATTGATGATAATGCCGGTTTTATTAAGTAGGCAAATTCTGAAACAATAGTAGTATATCCTGGTAGCGACAACAATCCAATCCAAATAAGTTCATTAATCCATTCTGTTATCATCGTAATTATTAAAACATAAAGTGCTGTAAAATAGGTATATACTAACCCTAGTTTATCATCATCACAGGTTACAAATTTTGATGAAAACGAGAATAAAAACGAAAATATAGGAAATAAAAAGGCAATTCCATAAGCAATAGGACCCCAATAATTAGTTGCTACACCTGTAAATACAATCAGTAAAAATTCAACTGTTCTATCTACAATAATGTATGCACTTATTAGGGCTAATATATAAGTAAAAAAAGTATTTCTATCAGTTTGTAAAAACTTTAAAAATTTATCTAATAATTTCATACTTTTATTCCTTTCATCCTATACTTATATTATCCTACAAAATTCAAAAAAAAACAATACTTTTGCGTAATTTTTTATTGAAATGATATGTAAAATTATATTTATGCGATACAAAAATTAAAAATATAAAGTTTTTTAGACATGAAAAGTCTTTAGAGAGAATATAAAACCTTTAATTAACATATATATAAATCAGTAAATAGAAAAGGTACAGAGTTATGAGTAAAAAAAATAAAGAAACATTTAAGCAAAGTGTATTGGCACTAATGCTTTCACAAATAATCGTAAAAGCATTAGGCTTGGCAAACAAGCTTTATTTAACAAATAGGGAAGGCTTTGGAGATGCTGGAAATGCAATATCTTCAGCAGGTTATCAAGTATATGCTTTAATATTAAGTTTTACTTCAATAGGAGTTCCAGGAGCAATTTCTAGATTAATTGCAGAAAAAAGTTCAGAAGGAAATCACAGAGAAGCGTATAGAATTTTTAAAGTGTCAATAATTATCTTTAGTTTTATAGGGTTACTAGGAAGTTTGACTTTGGCTATATTTGCTGAAAAAATAGCAAATAACTATTTAAAAATTCCAGAAGCAAAACTCTCGATTATTGCACTTGCTCCGTCAGTTTTTTTCTCTAGTGTGGTAGCCGTTTTTAGAGGATATTTTGGAGGGAGAGAAAATCAAAAAGATACTGCAAAAGGGCAATCAGTTGACCAAATAACAAGAACTGTATCAACAATAGTTTTCATAGAATTATCAGTAATATTATTATCAAATCCAAATACAAGAATAATGGCAGCATGCGCAAACCTTTCGTCAACTGTGGCTAATATATGTGAATTTCTATATTTGTATTGCTCTTTTTTGAAACAAAGAAAAGACATTTACATAGATGTACGAAGTAGTAAAACAAATGAAAGAATGAGAATAGTGTCCATAATAAAATCAATAGCAAAAGTAGCTGTGCCAATTTCATTAACTGCTGTAATTGGAACAATAGCCAAAAATATTGATTCTACTACTATTGTTAATAAATTAAAAAATGTAATAGGATATGAAAAGGCAAAAGTGGAATACCGGAATATTAAGTGGTAAGGTAGAAACTTTAGTAAGTTTTCCATTATCTTTTAATGGAGCAATAACAACGGCACTATTACCAAGCATTGCAGCAAGTAGAAGAAATCTAAAAAAGCAAGAAGAAAGAATAAATAAATCTATTTTATTTGGAACAATGATAACAATTCCAATTATCATGATTTTTTTATTTTGGGGAGATGAAATTTTAAAAATATTGTTTCCTAATGCGTCAAGTGGAGCAATAATACTAAAAATAAGTTCAATATCAATTTTCTTTATAACAATAACTCAAATGTTTAATGTAATACTATATGGAATCGGACAATCAAAAATTCCAATAATAGCAGTTACAATTGGAGTAATTGTAAAAGCTGTTTTAAATAACATATTAATCCCAAGGGTCGATTTAACATTTGGAGGAACCAAAGGGGCAGCTCTTGCAACAGTAATGTATAATGCAGTTATATTTACTGTAAGCTTTATTGCTGTAAAAAAATATACAAATATAAAAATTCATTTGTCAAGTATAATAAAGCCAGTAGTAGCAAGCTTATTTATGATTTTATGCTCTAAAATAACGAATAACATTTTAAGTGGAAGATTAAGCAGTATGTATATTTTAGTTTGCTCATTTCTAATGAGCCTAATAGTTTATATAATTTCGTTATTTTTACTTAAAATTTTTAATAAAAATGATATATTTTTTATAAAATTAAAGAGAAAAAACTAAAAAATATTGATTTTTCTACAAAAAATAAACAAACGATAGAATACAGTAATATCAGCATTTTCAAGACACTACATTTTCTAAAGCTTTGCTACACAAAGGGTTGAAAGTGAAAAAAAGTAAAAAAAAGAAGGATTTTGTTTTTAATTGGCGAATATTAAGGTAGTAGAATAAGAGAAACTCTTAATTCTATAACATATTTGTATCTTAATAGGAGGTAAATTAAATGAACAAATCTGATTTAATCGCAGCAATGGCTGCTAAAACAGGAGA
>CANQXO010000017.1 GCA_947627825.1 uncultured Clostridia bacterium | reverse complement strand
GTGTAAAAGACTTAATATTACAAGAATATACAAAGGTAGGGTATAATGTTAAAATTTGCAAATTGAATGCAGCTGAATATGGCGTACCACAATCTCGTTTGAGGGTTGTATTTATTGGATTTAGAAAAGATATTCCTTTTGATGAAGAAAATATAGGTCCTACTCCATTTATATTTGGAAATGAACAAGTAACCATAGAACAGGCAATTATGGATCTACCACAAATAGATTCTGGCGAAGGAGAAGAGTTTATAGAATATTCTCAAGAACCTACAAATGATTATCAACAATGGGCTAGAAATAATAGTGACGGCGTTTATAATCATGTGGCTATGCACCATACACAAAGGCTTATTGAACGATTTCAAAATATTAATTTTGGTCAGTCTGTCGCTGATGTCGATCAATGCTATCAACAACGAAAAAGAGGAGATGCTTCAAAAATTAGTGGAAAGGTATTTTCACAAAATAATATGCGACCATACCCAGATAAACCATCTCCTACTGTTCCAGCAAGTTTTCAAAGTAATTTTATTCACCCATTTCTAAATCGTAATTTTACTGCAAGAGAAGGTGCAAGATTACAATCTTTCCCTGATACTTATATATTTTGCGGAAAGAGAACAACTATGTCTTGGGAGAAAAATCTTTCTCAATATCAACAAATTGGGAACGCAGTTCCTCCACTATTAGCAAGGGCAATTGCAGAAAATATAATTCAATATTTAAAAAAAGAAACTAATTTGAAGTGAACCCCAAAATGTTCACTTCAATTAATAGCTTCTTTTTTATTTATCTATTTAATAGTCTTCCTGTATCGTTTACAATATCTTCAACTTCGGCATGTTCAATGTTTGTAGACACTTCTTCATAATATTCTAACAATGCTGCTGGATCCATTGGCGTGTTACTTACTGAATCTTTTCTGGAGCCACTTCTTAATACAAACATTTCATTTAAATTATTATCATATCTTGCAGCAATAATTTTTTCTTTAGAAACATCGTTATATTCCATTAATACATATGTTTTTACATTTGGAGATGCATTTTTTATCTGCCTACTAGAATATTGAACTTCTCCAAACATAGTAGCATCCAAATATGTTTTTACTTCTACACATACTATCGGTATAATAATTGACAACTTTTGAGTTTCGTCTACTTTCAATTCTACTTTTTTTCCAACACAAAAATCAACATCTTTTGATATAATGTCTATATGCATATGATTGTTAATTTTCATACCTGCATAAATATTCTTATTATATATGCCAAAAGTATTATCTCTTATTAATGGTAACGCACTAAATAAATATGTACTAATTTCTTCTATAAATGTTGATTTAAATTTTGATTGAGACGTTATATTGATTCTTGAAGAAAGATCCTCCACTTTTATTAAATATTCATCTATTAATTTAGCAGCTTTTTTAAATACATCTAAATCTTTTGAAATATAATCTAAAGATTTCAGCTGTTCTCTATATCTAATATACACTTCTTCATAAAATCTTTTTATTTCTTCCCCTTTATTTTTATAATTTGAGTTAATTTTACTTTTTAAATTGTTTTCATGAATATATAACATTACAATATTCCTCCTCTTATTAAGTAAAAAACTTTTATATTATTAATGTTATATCATAAATTGACTTTTTTCTCAATAATTATAAGAAATATGTATTTAAGAGTATCAATATTTTTCATTTCAACCATATTTGCTAAAAACTGTACACAGTAACAACATACATGTGTGTATTGTCCACCATTTTCTCTAGTACCAGGAAGATATGCTTTTATATAGCCAGGTTTTAGCTTACTTTTCTCAAAAGGCGGATCCAACAATTTAATTATGCCATTCTCTTTATCCACTAAATGATTTTCCAAACTTTCCATTGAAATATATTTCTTATCGTTATCGCCTGCGCCAGATATTGTTGCCCAACTTTGTGAAATTCCGTCAATCCTACATTCTTCGTTTTGTATAGTTCCTAAAATATCTCCATCATCTGTATATGCTCTTCTGTACCATCTTCCGTCCCAAGCTTTTGTATTTAATGCTTTTCTCAAATTTTCTTTTATATTTCTATACTTTTCTATCAAGCTTACATTATCACATTTTTCTATGTCATCATCATTACCACATTTTCCTATGCCACTTTCATTGCACCATTTTTCTGCGCCACTATCATTACCCCATTCTCCTATATTACTTTCATCATTACCTTTTTCCACCACACCTGCACTCTCGTAATTTTCAGTAATTTTTTCATTAGCATGAGATTTTTCTACCTCTTCCATAATTGGAATCCATCTATTTAACACATCATACAAGAAAAATCCAAGCCATACACTTTCACCTTTTCCTTTATTTCCAACTGTACTAAAGCCATCATTCCAGTCACCAGAGCCAATTTTAGGTAAGCCATTTTCTCCAAAATTAAGTGATTTTTCTATCGCCTTTATGCAATGTTCAAAAATAGTTCCAGTTATTTCTGATTCAGTATATAAATCATACTTTTCATCTACTCCTTCTTCTAAAACTTGACCTTTTCGATATGGTGTAACTTCTTCTAATATGCTGTAATCTCCTGTAAATTCAATATATTCTATCACCAAATATACCAGCCATAATAAGTCGTCTGAAAATCTTGTTCTTATTCCCCTTGAAGTTGTGTCATGCCACCAATGCTCTACATCTCCTTCTATAAATTGATGCTTGCTGTGCTTTATAATTTGATTTTTCATAAAATCCGGATTTATATATTTTAAAGCTATTGTATCTTGAAGCTGATCTCTAAAGCCGAATGCTCCTCCAGATTGATAAAATCCTGTTCTTGCCCAAAGTCTACTTGCTATTATTTGGTAGTTAGCCCAACCATTTAACAATATATTAAATGATTCCATCGGAGTTTTTACTTCTATTCTTTTTACTGTATTTTGCCAATACTTTTGTACGCTGTCTAACTCATTTATGCAATTTCCAATTCTGCCATATTTATAGGCAATGTCTTCGCAAGCTATTTGCTCTTTTTCTGCACCTAAAAGTATAGATATATCTTTTGATTCAAAAGCCTCTAGCTCAACCTCCATTTGAATTGCTAATATATCACCTAAAGAAGTTTCATTGTTTAATCCTACTTTCTTTAGTGCTTCTGGATTTGCTAAATTTCCGTTTCCTACGAAAAACTTTTTACTTGCTGTAAAATATTCTATTTTTTCACTGCTTGAAATATAAACTATATCTTTGAACTCGCTATTAGCTAAATTTCTAGCTTGTAAAATGTTTGCATTTTTATTGAATTTTACTTCTATATACCCTTGTGATTTTAGCTCGTCCTCGTCCATTACTAATTTTATATAATATACTAATTTTACTTTTTTCTTTTGAGGCTCTAAATTTTTCAAATTTAATAAATTGATTTTTACATTTTCATTTTTACTAACAAATACGGTTAAATTTTGAGCAATTTGACTGCTTGTATGCATATATTTTGCATAACCAAACCCGTAAGTTATATAATAATCATTATCATCTGGCATAGGATTTACTGCTATTGACCAAGTTTTTGATGTATTTTTGTCTTGCATGTATATAATTTCTGAAGGTACATCTATAACTTGATTATTAGACCATGCTGTAATTTTGTTTAATCTACTATTTGCATTAGTCCACGTATAGCCACCTAAACTTTCTGTAACGATTGTCCCGAAATTTTCATTAGTTAAAATATTGCTCCATACCGTTGGAAGCCTATTTTCTTTGTTTACCCTAATTAAATACTCTGTTCCATCTTTTGAAAAACCACCATATTCATTATAATAATTAAGTTCTTCTGCATTTAACGGTTTAGACACTTTTTCTTCTTCAATTATTCCTAATTTTTGAGGTTCGTATCCTATTTCTTTCTTGTTTTCTATATATTCTTCCTCTAAATCTTTTAATTGCCTACTTATACTTCCATTTTTTGCTTCTATTACTAAATTTGCTCTAATGTTAAATAAATCTTCATTTTCTATATTTTCTAATATAAAAATTCCACCTTTTATATTTTGCATGTATCCTAAATTACTATTTAATATTGTGTTTATAATTGCCTCTTTCACATAATTTTCATAACTATTGGCTTCATTGTTTAAAATAACTAAATCTATTTCTATATTTTTTGCCCTATAAAATTCATAAGCTTTTAATATATCTTCTAAAACATATATATCATTAACATTTGATATTTTTACAAACAAAATCGGTAAATCGCCAGATATACCATACTTCCATAGTTCACTTTGGCTATATGATATATTTCCTTGCTCATCACTAAAATTGCCACGCGCATAATTCACATTTTTCAATGGATTATTAAATAGCAAATACCCTAGCATTTTTTGATAATCTAATATATTTTTATAATTTAAACCTAAATACCTATTTTCCGCTTCTGTTCTAGCAGTGCTCAATTCAAATGTCTTATTTACATTTTCATAATTGCAATATTTACCTACTAAATTAATTACTTCTTCCCTATCTTCTGAAACTGCAATTACCAAACTCAAGCTAGCACTTTCATTTGATTTTAATGAAATAGTTCTTCTCATTGCAATAATTGGATCTAAACTCAAATCAATCTTCCTTGAAAATGGCTTTGAATACTTTATCATATTTGGAATTTCCAAATTGCCCCTTCCATATAATTTTTCTTTATCTATTTCATACTCTATATCTCCAATTGTATTGCTGTTTGTATAAAAATTTACCGCCATATATATTTTTTTAGAAGTATCTTTTCTGTCTTTTCTTTTTACTATAATTGTATCGCCAACTTGCTCGTATTCCAAAAATAAATTATTAAATGCAGGATGCGCATAATCTTGCATCTGTGTTGAAAGTACTGGCTCCAAAATGCTTGTTATTTCTAATGTTTCGTCTTCTATTCCAGTATTCTTTAATTTTACATTTCTTATTTCTACTGCATCTTCAGGCGAAATTGTACTCTTAAAAACTGTTTCTATTGCTCCGTCTATTCTCGAAATTTTGTCCATATCTTCTGCAAATGTGACTTCTATTTTGTCTGGTCTTGATAAATAATTTTCATAATTTGAAGCCCATATTCGTTTATTTTTTATACTTTTTACATAAAACAAAATTCCTTGTGCTTCATCAGATGTAGCCTTAAATCTATTTATTAAAATGTCTTTGTACTTGCTATACCCATACCCCTTTGCATTTGTTACTACTGTATATCTGCCATTTGACCTTACATTATAACATGGAAGATCTAGCTCTGGTTTCGTAATAATTCTTTGTGCATAATCTTCATAATCTATATATTTTATTTTTACTGCCTTTTCCTTCTGCTCTTTTGTTATAATAACACTCTCTGGCATTCTTTCTTGAAGTAAAATATCTATTGCTTCTATTTCAGGATTATTATGAAATCTCTTCTGTAAGATTTTTTCATTAAATAAATTATTTATTGAAAGCAATATCAATGCTTGATGATGTGCCATATACGTTTTTACAACAGCATATCTTTCCCCTCTTTTTAATCTAGAGGCCGTATAGTCAATTGATTCATAAAATCCATATTTGCCACGCATCTGCTTTTCTTCTAATTTTTTTAAATTGTTTACTACCTCTTGAGGTTGTTCTGCTATTGCCATTGATGAACCATAAGTTGAAATAACTATATCTTCTTCTAACCCTCTTTTTAGCCCAAGCCATGGAATTCCTATTGCTTTATATTGGTAATTATTGTTTAAATCTTTTACGTTAAATGCCGTTTCAGAAAATCCCCATGGTACGCCTAACTTTTTAGCATATTCCTTTTGACTCATAATCATAAACTTGCAAGATTCATCTAATAAACTTCCCTCATATTTTTTTACATTTATATTTGGCATTAAATATTCAAATGAAGTTCCAGACCATGATACTAGTCCTTTATAACCATTTAATGTTGTAAGCGTTCTACTTAAATTATACCAATGCTTTGGCGAAACGTCCTTTTTGGCTATTGCTACTAAACTTGCCTGCCTTGCTTCTGAAGCAAGTAAGTCATAATATGAATCTGTTAATTTATTTTCTTCTATATTGTAACCTATTGAAAATAGCCTTTTTGCCTCATCATACAATACGCTAAAATTAGTTTGCTCTATTAAATTATTTATATATAATATATTGTTTTGAATTTGAGTAATATTTTCAACTTGAACATTTTTTTCTAAAACTTCCTCCAAAAACTGTTTTACAATGTACATATAACTAATAAAATTTCCACTATCAACTGTTGAAATATACCTTGGAAGCAATGGCTGTAGAGTCCTTATATCATACCAATTATACAAATGACCATTCCACTTGGCTAATTTTTCTATAGTTTGAATCATTTCATTTAATAAATTTAGGGTATCATCTAATGTTTCATAACCTAAATCATAACTAGATATTACTGCTACCATTGCTAGTCCAATATTTGTTGAAGATGTTCGCGGAACTAGCTTTGGCGTTCTATCCTCTTGATAATTATCTGGTGGTAAATAATTGTTTTCTTTAATCAAAGTATCTTTAAAATATTGCCAAGTTTTTAAGCCTATTTCCGAAATATAGTCTCTATCCTTTTCATTAAGCTCATCTATTTTTTTACTTACTTTTTTGGTCTTTCCTATATACCACATAAGCGCTGGCGCAATAAGCCATATAATTGATATAACAAACACAATAGTCTTTGCTACAAAATTATTTAATATTGTTATAATAGCTAACAAACCTAATACACTAAACACAATATTAGGTATCATAGTAAAATAGTAAGACTCTAAATCTGTTTTTGCAAGCTTTTCAGCTTCCTCCGAAGTTGTCCATTCTAGCATGTGCTTTTTAGTTATACATTTTCTATATATAGTTTTAGCTATAGCATTTAACGAATTATAACTGTTATCTGGAAGCACTGCCAAACTTATAAATCCCCTTAAAATACTTGCAATTGAAGAATTTATAGTAGGACTAAAACTTTTTTTGCCCACCTGACCTTCTTTTCTATACACTATTTTATTTACAATATCTATAATTGTTGGTATAAAAATTGCTAAAATACTAACTGCAAATAATTCCCACATTGTAGCATTATAAATTGCAGATAAAATTGTGGCTAGTACAAGCAAAACAAGTATTGCTATCGGTGTAATAGCTCGTATTAAATTATCAAAAATTTTATATTTAGATAAAAAATTAAGTGGATTCTTCTTTTTATTTTGTTTTTTATCTACTATATACTTTTTAAGCCAACTTGCAATTTGAAAATCTCCTCTAATCCATCTATTTTGCCTCGTTTTAAAACTATTATAATTTGCAGGATATCCATCTAGCAACATTATGTCTGTTGCTAAACCACACCTCAAATAGCTTCCTTCCAATAAATCGTGACTTAAAACTGTATTTTCTGGAATTTCATTATTTAATACTGTGGAAAATACTTCTAAATTATATATTCCTTTACCAGTAAAAATTCCTTCATCAAAATTATCTTGGTACACATCTGAAATAGCATTCGTGTAAGAATCTGTGCCACCACTACCAGCAAATATTTTTGTAAATAATGTTTTCTTACTAGCTTCTAAATCTATGCCCACTCTTGGTTGCATCAAACCATGGCCTCTCAAAACTAAATCTTTTCTTTCATTTAAAATAGGAATGTTTAACACATGCTCCATTGCACCTATTAACTCTAAACCAGTATTTAAGCTAAGCTCTGTATCTGCATCTAAAGTTATTATATATTTAATTTTTGGAAATTTATAACCATAAATATTAATCGAATTATTATCTGCACCTGCGATATTTACATTTTTTCCTATATCTGCACGTTCAGACTTCAATTTTTTTAACTTGCCCTGCTTTTTCCAATCTTCTAATGTATTTACTTTAAAAACATTTTTTTCATTTCCAAGCAAATACTCATTAAATTGATTTAATAATCCTCTTTTTCTCTCCCAACCTAAATAACACTCTTCGTTTCCATTCCAAAATCTTTTTCTATATACAAAGCTAAATTTAGGCATTTCATTTTCTTTAACTTTATACTTTTCATTTAATAATTTAACCTGCCTTATTCCCTCTTCTTTTACTTCTTTATCAAAACTTTCTTCCTTATTTTTACCTGATGAACAATCACCCAAAAGAGCAAAATACAAGTTTTCACTTTTATTTGCTAAATAATACACCTCTAAATGCTTCATCAAATCTGCTACTTTTTCTTTAGTTTTAACTATAGTTGGAATTACCACAAAGGTAGCTGCTTCCTTTGGAACGCCATTTTGGAAGTCTAATTTAGGAAGCATTTTGGGTTTTACTAACTTGCCCATTATGTGTTTTACTATTTGTTGCACACATTCTTGAATTGGAAATAGTAAAATAATTCCTAAAAATATTACTAAAATTATATGTTTTAATTGAAAAGCCTCTAATCCTGCAACTTCTGATATACTTAATCTTAAATTGAATGCTAATAATATACAAATTAATATATCTATAACTATACTTGTCCCCCATATAGATGATATAAACCTCTGTATTTTTATTTTGCTACTTAATTTTTTCTTTACTCCTGTTTGAAGTTTATCTAATAGCAAGTTTTCTCCATCATCTATTAAATAATAGCCCACATGTGAAACTATGCTATTAGCTAAACTATTAGGGACGGGGTTAAATAGTTTAGCACTTTCAGTTTTACTTTGATAATTATTGTTACTATATTTTTCAGCTAAACTATTTAACCCCGTCCCTAATAGTTTAGCTTTTTCTGCAAGTTCTAACACTTTTTGTGCAATATATATTTCAGATATCTTTGTTTTCTTTGAAAGTTCTTTAATTTTGTTTCTATAATATTCTTTTGTTTTATAATCCATTTTAGGGTACACCCCTGCAGGATCCTTTTTTAATATTTCTTCTACACCATTAATTTTTTCAAATATTTGTAGAAAATCTATTCTTAACAATTCTTTTATACTAGTTATGCAATTAGCCATACTTACCTTTTTTACAGCTATATCAAAATGTTCTTTTTGTATTACTTCATCAATAGTTGTACCCATTTTATTTACTTGTTCTTCTAAAACATTTACAAAGGCATAAGCAGATTTTCCATACCTTTTTAACCTATATGACATGTACTCTATAAAGGGATATTTCATTTCTCCATATCCCTTTACTTTAGCTTTATATTCAGATAAATTTTTATATTTTATATCCTCCTTATTTTCTACTAACCTTTCTATGATATTTTCTACCCTATATTTCTGCATTTGACTAAAATAAATTTTTTCGCAAATATCTTTTATATTTTGTATTAAAGCTATTTGCATGAATAGCCCTATATTCCATATTTCTTCCATACTTAAAGTTTTCTTTTTCTGATAACTATTAAGCAAATTACTTATGTTTTTGCCATCTATTCTATTATCTGTATACGCAACTATTTCAGAAGCTAGCACATAAACTCTTGCAAAACCTTTATACATTCCATTAGAAATACCTAAAAAACTAGTATATTTCTTTAATGGTAGTTCTTTTATTATTGTTTTAATTGTTTCCTCAATTATATAAAAATTATCTAAAAGCCACTCACCTGCTGGATGAATTGGAATGCCTATTTTTATATGTTCATTTAATAAATTATAAATTTCCTTTATAACTTCATAATTTTCTTTTAATTTTGGAATCGGATAAGTATCTTTATCACTTGTATCTTTAAGTACATGGTCTGATGCAATTTTTTCTAAATAATTTTGCAATTGGTCGTCGTTTAATACTGCACCTTTTATATTTAAATTTCTATATTCCATATAAAATTTTCCACTCCTTGGTAAATTTATATTGTATATTATTTACCAAGAGTGGAAAATTATTCGGTAATATTTAATTTCATATTTATTAGATTACTCAAGTTTGTCTTTTTCTTTTTTGATCTTTCTTATAAGTATTAAAAGAATAAATACTGTTATTGCTAATAACGTTGTGGCAATTATTATCTTTTCATTTGTATTGATACCTGTTTTTATACTTGTTAATACATCTACAGTAGAAATATTATCTTCTAAAGTTGCTTCCTCAAAATTAGCCATATTTTCTGATTTTACTATTTCGGTTTTACTCTCAAATAATCCAAAGTTATCTTCTCCATTAACCCATCTTAAAGTTAATTCCAATGTTTTAATTTCTCCTGCCTTTAAGTCTATGGTTGTTTCCAAATTTCCATCTTTTCTTTGTAACCAATAACTTTGTGAACTTACTAATTTATATCCATCAGGTATGATTTCTAATATATTAGCCGTTCCGTCTATTTCGCCTGTATTCTTTACTGTTACTAAATATGTTACATCTAAAGTTGCTTTTGGATATTCTGTTACAGGTATTTCTATTTTTATTTCCTTACTATTATTAATATTCTTTACTTGTCCATTTAATACTACACTTTTTAAGTTTTTATCTACAGTTAAATTAAATACTAGTTTTCTGTAATAATAAATTACTGTTTGCTTATCTTTTGTTAATTTTCCAGATGTATTACCTGATATATTAACTAATTTGTAATATGGTATTTCTATTTCTTTTGTAACATAATCATCTCCAACATATCCTTTTATCTCATAATCATATTTGTTTATTTTTTCAGTTCCATCTGTCAATTTTTCTACATATGTCATTTTCTCTCCAGTTTCTACATTTACATATTTAACTTCTATTCCACCACTTATATTAATATTGGTGTCAAAACTTGTTTCTACTTCATTACGTTTTTCCTCATCATATAATTCAATTATTGCTTTTACTGTATTTGTTAACCTATCTGCTGTTATATCTAATCCTAAATATGTTAAAGATATATTCTTTGTTATATTTATAATTTCAGCTTTTTCTAATTGTGTATTGACATTTTTTAAATCAATTTCCCAAGTTATTGTTTTTGCTTCCCTATCATATTGTCCTCCGTCTAAATTATATGCATTTTGCTCATCTATAGGATATGGTAATGTATCCACTATTACTATTTTGCCCTCTCCAACATAATTTTCTATTTCTGCTGAATATTTAATAGTATAATTCATAATATCTGAAGATGATGTTATTTCCTTCGGTCCTTGTTTTTCTATTTTAGTATTTAATTTTGTATCAACTAATTTATATCTATTTATTACTTTTATTGTATAATTTGTTGATTCTTCATTTTGACTTTCTAATTTTACTATTTTTGCATCTTCATAATGCATTAAATCTCCACTGTGTAATTCACTTTCTGTTATTTCGTAATTTAACTTTCTTCCTGTTGCCATATCATATTTTGGTAAATCTGTAGCTTCATATGTCCAATTATTAGCTTCATTTAATTGATAATTTATTTCTTTTTGAGTTACATTTTCTTTTATCTTTATTATTATACTTTCTGGACGAACACCTTTATAATCTTGCTTGTCTTCCCATATTTTCTCTACTTTCAAGTTTGCTTTGTACTCTTGCTTTATTACCGCTTCATCTTTTACTTGAACTTGTAGCTGTTCTTCATTTTTATGTGATGAATGAATTTCTGGGTAATACACCCTTGTTATTCCTGTTACAGAGTTTACTAAATCTTCTAGTACATTTTGGTCTGCATATACTATCTTAATTTGTTTTACAAACTCTCTTGAATAATTTTTCTCTGTTCCATTTTCATAAGTATTTACTCCATTTATTTCTTCTCTCCAAGTAATAGTTTGTGTACTCTCGTTATACTTTCCTCCATTTAGTTCAGATTTAGTTATATCCAATTTAGCTGGTAATTTGTCTATTATTTCAATAGATACCTTTCCAATATAATTTGTTATTACTGTATTATATCTTATGTTGTATGTTATGGCAGCATCCTCTTTAGTTAATACTTGGGTTCCGTCTACTTCTTTACTTGCCGTTGCTGTCTTTTCTATTTTACTTAAAATTGCTGGTGTTATTAGTTCATAATAGTAAATTATTTCTATATCCTCATTTGCAAATTGTCCTTTATGTCCTTGTGGCTCTGTATTCATACATCTATAATTTGCTGGTATTTTACTTGATGAAGATGTTTCATACTCTTCTCCTACTTTTCCTGTTATTACTTCATCATCAGCAATACTTACAGTTGTTGGCATTTGATTTTCTGTATCGTAAATATAATGATGTACTGTAACTTTCGTAAATGTCTCTTCAGATTCTTGCTTAATATATATATTCTCCGTTTTATTTGTAGGCTGTTCTTCCATATCTTCGTCATCTATATTCTTATTTACCATTGCTGTATTCTCTATTATATATTTATCTGCACAATCATTTACTGTAACAACAAACTCAATTATTATTTCTTTTAATGGCTCTACTGTTACCTCAATTCCATTTGCTAAATCATACTCTGTTTTACTTTGTTCACTTCCATCTTCTATTACTTTTATACTATTTTGATTTAATGTTGTACCATTTGGCGCAACGTCTTTTACTAAAACTCTAGATGAAGCTTGCCCTTTGTTTGTTAACCTTATTCTATATGTTATTTCATTACCATTAGTTACTGTTCCATCTTCACTTGTTGTTATAGCTTCTTTTATAGCTTCAATATCTGCCCTTCTTACCTCTGTTTTTACTAAATTTGTACTTATACCATTTACTGTTGCTGTATTTTCTATTGTTCCTACATAATTTTGTGATTCTAATGCAGTTTCATTTACTTTAACCTTGAAGCTTAATATTATTTTTCCATCTGACTGTTCTACTTTTTCCGGTACTCTTACTGTTATACCTTGTTCTGTTAACTGTTCAATAGTATATGTATCTTCTACACCTGTAACTTTAATGCTATTAGGTACAAAAGTAGTTCCAGCTGGAATATTATCTTTTATAACTACATCATCATATAATCCACCTTCATTTGTTACAATTATTGAATATGTTATAATATCTCCTTTTACTGCATAACCTTTATCTCCTTCTATGCTTGCCTCTTTTGATATTTGAATTTTAGGTTCTACATATGTATAAGTTATCTTGTTTGTATTCATTCCGTTTACTTTAGCTGTGTTCTCTATATTAATACCGTCATTCATACCATATTCATTTTCATCTTTTACCTTCACTTTAAATTGTACTGTTAATTTTTGGTTTGCTCCTAATGTTGTTGTTATTCCATCTATTAAATCTTGAAGTTGATAATCAATTATACTCTGTACTTCTTCCAAACTTACTGTTATACTATTTTCTACAAATGTTGTTCCATTTGGTATAATATCTTGTACTTTTGCTTCTTCTGGAGCTGTTCCATTATTTGTTACTTCTATTGTATATGTTATCTCATCTCCTGCTTTTACTTTTTCTCCATTTGTTTTAGATCCTGTTTTATTCCAACTTAAGTTTGCTTTATTTACTGTTACTGTTACTCCATTTGTTTCCTCATTATCTACTGTTGCAATATTTCTTATTTCTTTTGCGTATTCATTTGTGCCTAATTTATTTACTTTTACTTGGAAGCTTAATTCTGCTGTTCCCTTTTCTGGTACTTTTACACTTATACCTTCATTTGTTAATTCTTCATCTGTATACTGCTCATATACTTGTCCTCCTATTTCTATACTTCCTGGTACAAATGTTGTTCCTTCTGGTATTTCGTCTTTTACCATTACTTCTTTTGCTAAACTTCCTGTATTGTTTACTTCTATTGTATATGTTATTATTTCATTTTCTACTACATAAGTCTTTTCATATTGCGTTTTATATGATTTTGTACCTTTTATTATTGGCTCTACATACGTATGAGTTACAGTGTTTGTTTCTTCCTCTTCTTCTGCTTCATCTTTTATGTTTTTATTTACTCTTGCTGTATTTATTATTTCTTTTCCATCTTCCATTCCTTCTTCATTTTCTGCTTTTACTCTTACTGTAAATTCTACCAATACTGTTTCTCCTGCACCTACTTCTACCTCTATTCCTTCTGCTAATTCTTGCTCTGTTTTTTCCTCTTTTACTTCTTCTCCTACTTTTACTTCTACTTTTCCTTCTATTACTGTTCCTGTTGGTACTGTATCCTTCACTAATGTCGTTGCTTGTGCCTTTCCTTCATTCTTTAATTCTATTGTATATTTTATTTTTTGGTTTGCTACTACTTGCTCTCCATTTCCTGGTGTTGATTGTTTTTCTACTATTATATGAGCTTTCTTTACTGGCACTTCTGCTGAAACTGTATCTACTCCTTCTGTACCTTTATCTATTTCAGCTGTATTTGTTATCACTCCTTCATATTGGTCTGCTTGTAATAATTCTTCATTTACTTTCGCATTAAATGTTAATGTTACTGTTGAGGCTACATATCTTCCAGAAGTATTTCTAGTTCCTTCTGGTACTATTGCTGTTATTCCTTCCCTTAATTCCTTTTCACTATATACTGTATCTGAACCTGTAAGTTTTATACTCTCTGGTATTACTGTTACTCCTTCTGGTATATTGTCTTTTATTGTTACTTGCTTTTCTAATCCGCCTTCATTTTTTACTGTTATTGTATATGTTATAATGTCTCCCTTTACTACATAATCTACTGGTTGTCCTTCTTTCGTTGCTGTTTTACTACTCTTTATAATTGGTTTTACATATGTATGAGCTACATTATTTGTTTGTTCTTCTTTTGATCCTTCAAGCTCAACATTTTTATTTACATATGCTCTGTTATTTATTACATATCCATTTTGGTTATCTTTTACTGTTACTACAAACTCTACTACTACTGTTTTTCCTATTCCTACTTCTACATTTATTCCTTCTTTTAATTCTTCTGCTGTTTTTGTTTCTATTAATTCTCCACTTAATTGTTTTATTTGTACTGTACTTCCTTCTTTTATTGTTGTACCTTCTGGTGCTTCGTCTCTTACTTTTGTTAATGCTACTGCTTCTCCATCATTTCTTAATAATATCCTATATGTTATATCCTGTCCTGCTATTACTTTTCCACTTGCTGGTGTTGCTTCTTTTCTTGCTTCCACATGTGGCTTATCTGCAACTATACTCTTTTCATTCGTATAATCATCATCTACTGTTGCTTTATTTGTAATTGTTTCCTCATATTCATCATCTGCAAAATCTGTAACTCTTACTTGGAAGCTTAATGTTACTACTCCATCATCACTTTCTCCCTCATCATCTGTTCTTGCTGGTACTGTAACTTTTATTCCATTTATTAAGTCTTGTTCTGATTTTAGTGTTAAATCCTCTCCATTGTAATTTTCTAACCCGTCTACTCTGATGCTTCCTGGTTCAAATGTTGTATAAGTTGGTGCGCTATCTTTTATTGTTACTTCTTTTTCTAGTCCACCTTTATTTGTTACTTTTATCATATATGTTATTAGTTCATTTTCTATTACATAATCTTGTTCGTTTTCTGTTTGTAAATCTTTCTCATATGAAATCTTTGGTTCTATATATGTATTTTGGGTTTTATCTGTAGCTTTTTCTTGACTAGATTCATCATCTAAATTTGTATTTACCAATGCTTCGTTTTCTATTACTGTATTATCTTCATTGTCATCTACTGTTACTACAAATTCTACTACTTTTTCTTGCGTTGGTTCTACTGTTACTTCAATTCCATTTGTTAAATTATCTGATGTTTTGATTTCTTGTTCTGCTCCATTAATTACTTTTATACTATCTTCTTTTAGCGTTGTTCCTGTTGGAGCTGAATCTTTTACCAATACCCTAGATGATGTTTGACCTTTATTTGTTATTTTTATCCTATATGTTATTTCTTCACCTTGTGTTACTTTTCCATCTTTCCTTGTTGTTATAGATTCTTTTATTACTTCTATTCCTGCTTTTTTTACTTGTGTTACTACCTTATCTGTAGCAACATTATCTACCATTGCTGTGTTTTCTATTACTCCTGAATATCCATTTTGTAAATCTTTTACTTTTACATCAAAACTTAAAGTTACTTTTCCTGGTTCATTATCTTGTTGTTTTTCTACCCTTACAGTTATTCCATCTCTTAAACTTTGTTCTGTTTTGTCTCTTAAATCTTCTCCTTCATAGTTATCTTGCTCATTTATTTTTATACTTCCATCTACAAAAGTTACCCCAGATGGTATTGAATCTGTTATCGTTACTTCTTTGTATAGATCTCCTTCATTTGTTACTGTTATTGTATATGTTATAATGTCATCTTTTACTACATAATCTATTGGTTGTCCTTCTTTTGTTGCTGTTTTACTACTTTTTATAATTGGTTTAACAAATGTATGTTGTATTTGTTCAGTTGTTACTTCATTAGAACCTTTTATCATTGTTGCACTGTTTGAAATAATCTCACCATTTGCTAATCCTTCTCCTGTTACATCTACCGTAAATTCTATCATTACTCTCTTCATTGCTGGTACTGTAATTTCAATTCCTTCTGTCAATAATGTATCCAATGTATATCCTTGTAGTTCTTCACCATCCATTACAAAAACTCTTAAAGTTGAATTTTCATATAAAATTCCTTTTGAAGCTATGTTATCTTTTACCTTTACTGTACTATCTATTGTTCCTAAAGTATTATCTAATATTATTTTATATGTTATCTTCTCTCCCTCTTTGATATTTCCACCTACTGGTGTAGATATTTCCGAAATTGTAACATTATCTTTCTTTACTTGTATATTATTTGCAGATACTGCATTTTCATCTACATAAGCTGTATTGGCTATATTTCCATTAAATATTCCACTATCTAAATTATTGACTTTTACTCTAAAAGTTATTTCTTGCTTTCCAGGATTATCTCCTTGCTTTTTGGGTACCGTAACATTAATTCCTTCTGTTGTTAATTTTTCTTGTGAATATTCTGTATATGGTTGACCATTTACTTCTATACTTCCTTGTTCAAATGTTGTTCCATCTGGTATACTATCTGTTACTTTTACTTCTTTTTCTATACCACCATTATTTTCTACTGTTATTTTATAAGTTATTATTTCTCCTTCTACCACATATTCTTTTTCATATTGTGTTGTAAATGTTTTACTTGAACTAATTTCTGGTCCTATATATGTGTTCGTTATTTCAAATCCATTTATTGAAGCTTCATAATATTTTAAGTCTCCTTCCTCTACCGCCATTTCACCTGCTGAATAAGTGATTTCATTTCCGTTTTTATCGTATTTTGGTAATCCCTCAAATGTATGTTTCCAATTATCACTTTGTCCTACTTGTTTAAAATCTACTACATCATTTCCATTTTTTACTTGTAAAATTACACTAGTTGGTATTTTATATTTATTATTACCATGTATCCATTTCTTTGTTATTGTAATAGGTTCACTAATAAACTCATTTTCTGTTAAATGAGTGGCGCTTACTTCATGTGTTTGACTTGTCGTATTTAAACTTATTTTTCCTACTACACTATTAGTAAATGATTTATCGTTTGTATTTAAATTTTTATATACTATTGTTATATGTTTTTGTATTTCTATATTTTTAGCATTTTCTTTTATTGTATCTATATTATCATATGTTTGTGTCCAAGTTATTGTTTTATTTGCTTTATCATATACACCGCCATCTAACTCGCTATTAACATCCACAACATCTTCATCTATTTCATATGGCAATGTATCTGTTATTGTAACTGTAGCATTTCCTACAAAAAGTTCTATATTTGCATTGTATTTTATTGTATAGTCTACCTCTTGATTTTTTGATGTTATTTTATCTGTTCCATTTTTTGTTATACTATCTGTTATAGTTGCATTTTTCAATTTATAATAAAATTTAATTTCTATTGGTGTACTAGGCATTGTTCCTGTTATAGTTCCATCTTCTTCTACTATTCCTACATTTTTAGGATAATCCACTCTAACAAATTCGTAATTTAGAGCTATATTGGTAGATTTTTGTGCACTATATGCACTACCAAATTTTCCGTTTTTTACTTCATCTTGCACTAATATATCATCTTGTTGACTTGGAACACTCATAGTTGTATTTTCTATATAATGATGTATTGTTACACTTACATCTTTTCTTTCATAATAATAATTTACTACTGTTGAACCATCTGGATTTATAGTTGTTGATTCTGCACTTGGTGATATAAATCCATCATATTCTATTACTTCTGGAGATATCGGAGCATCTGATATTCCATATTTTTCATCTTTCTTTACTAGATCATATTTTACTCCATCTAAATTTCTTTGCCAGTAGTTTACAGTATATTTTGTATCTGTATTTGCTGTCCAAGTTGCTGTTATAGTTGTATTCTCATATCCCATTGTAAAATCTTTGCCATTCCAACTACTTCCTTGTCCAACTGTTGACCATCCGTTAAATTTATACCCTACTCTTGTTGGATCTACTATATTCTTAACTTCTTTATATTTCATATTAACATTTTTACTTGTATCACTACCATCCCAAATTCCTGAATTTGGATCAATTGTTAAAGAAAATGTAGCTCTATCAAAATATCTATATACTGTTGCACCTGTTGTATCTACCTTTGCCGAAGTAGAATTTACATATTGATATCCTTTATAATATTGATTTACTGTTGTAACTGCTCCCATATCACTTCCACTTACATCAGTTCCATACGCTACACTTTTAGTAGTTCTTCCTATTTCTGAACTATCTGTTTTATCTATATCCACATAATTTACAGTATAAGAATTTATTTTTGCATTAGCTACTAAATTTACGTTACTATTTGGCATTGTAAATGTGTATTGTGCATTTGCATTTGTATATGTTCCAGTCCATCCATTAAAACTATAC
>CANQXO010000016.1 GCA_947627825.1 uncultured Clostridia bacterium | reverse complement strand
GAACAATACGGAGAAGATGCAAAAACAACAATAACAGCCATAACATCAAATTGGGAAAATGGACAAACAACAGTAGCAGAACAAAGTATAGGAAAATATGGAGGGTTTTATATAGCAAGATATGAAGCTGGCATTCCAACAGAAGCAACAAGTTTTTATGCATCTAGTAGTGGAGATTTAACATACAATAGAGCTAATAGAGGAGCAATAGGTAAAGCAGGACTTGATTTGGTAAAAGATTTGAAACCAGTAAGCAAAAAAGGAGTACAAGCATGGAATTATATATCACAACCAAATTCAAAAATAGTAGCAGAAAATATGTATAAAGGAAACGGTAGTGTAGGAAGTTATTTAGTAGATACTGGAGCATGGAATGTAATATGTAATAGATTTAATGACATATTAGGTACAAGTAAGGAAAAAGAAGACCAAGGAAAAACAATAACAAATTCAACAGCATGGGGAAATTACTATAACAATGATACAACAGATTATAGCAAAATAAACGGCTTATGGGCATTATGGGGCTGGGTAAATAGCGCATGGGTAGCACCAACAACATATACAAACGGAAATGTAAATGTAAAACCTAATGGGACCTTTACAGGAAGTACAGGAACTGGAGTAAATAGAATAGAATTAGGAACAGGATTATGTGATGATTTTAAGTTATATAATATCTATGATATGGCAGGAAATGTATGGGAGTGGACAACAGGACATAATATAAAGACGAAGGATGAAGTAGACACCATGTTTGTTGTTCCTCGTAGCGGCAGTTTCTACCTTACAGGAGGCGACTACCCAGTTGTACGCGCGAATGGTAACGCTGAACTTAACTATTGCCACAACCATGTGGGCTTTCGAGTTGTTCTTTATATAAGATAGGTACAAAAAGAACCGCGGGGTATAAATTGTTAAAAAATGTTAAAATTCTCAACAACATCTATTGACAAATAGCACAAAATGGTAATATAATATATCTAAATTTATTTTGATAAAAGTAAATTTAGGTATATTTTTTATATCAATTTATTAAAAATTTATTCTTTAATAAATCCCCAAAAGATAAAAAACAAAGAAATTAAATAAAAAAGAGATAAGACAAAAAGAAAGGAGAAATTTTGCTTTCTATTATTAAAAGTATGTCATTAAAAGGACTAGAAGGGTACATTATAGATGTACAAGTTGATGTATCAAACGGTTTGCCAGACTGGGATATAGTAGGCCTTCCAGATACAAGTATAAAGGAGTCAAAAGAAAGGGTAAAAGCAGCGATAAAAAACTCAGGATATGAAGTTCTTAGTAGAAAAATTGTAGTAAATCTAGCTCCGGCAGATATTAGAAAACAAGGTTCACTTTTGGATTTACCGATTGCAATTGGACTACTATATAGTTTAGGTGAAATTAAAAATGTATCTCATAAAAAAGACTTACATATAAAAAATGAAAATACTGTTTTTGTAGGAGAACTCTCCTTAAATGGTAGGTTAAATAGAGTTAATGGAATTTTGCCAATCTGCATTGAAGCTCGAAAACTTGGAATCGAGGAAATTATTATACCAGAAGATAATTTAGAAGAAACGACAATAGTTGATGGAATAAAAATTCTTGGAGCTAGTAAATTAACCGATGTAATTGGCTACTTGAATGGTAAAAATAATTTGAAAGAAGAAAAAACATCTTGGGAGGAATTAAGCAATAAAGAGAGCTTTTATAATATAGATTTTGCAGATGTAAAAGGTCAAGAAAAAGTAAAAAGGGCGTTGGAAATTTCAGCAGCAGGAAGGCATAATATTCTTATGATAGGAAGCCCACGGCTGTGGTAAAACGATGCTTGCTAAAAGGCTAAACACTATCATGCCAAATATGAATTTTGATGAAGCTATTGAAACTACTAAAATTAATAGCATAGTGGGAAAGTTAAATAGTGATGAAAAAATTATTTGCAAGAGACCTTTTAGAAGTCCGCATTATACAATTACTCCATCATCGTTAATTGGAGGAGGTACAATTCCAAAACCGGGTGAAATTAGTTTGGCTCATAATGGAGTTTTATTTTTAGATGAAATTGCTGAGTTTGATAAGAAAACTCTAGAACTTTTGAGAGAACCGTTAGAAAGCAAAAAGGTAACAATTAATAGGCTAAATCAATCAATTACATATCCTTGCAATTTTATGCTAGTATCAGCAATGAATCCGTGTCCATGTGGATATTATGGCTCAAATTACAAAAAATGTAGATGCAAACATAGTGAAATTACAAGATATATGAATAAGTTAAGCGGACCATTTTTAGATAGAATTGACATTCAAGTAGAAGTTCAAAGAGTTGGTTTTGACGAATTAAAAAATGATATTCCAGAAACATCAAGTCAAATAAAAACTAGAGTTATGAAGGCAATAGAAACGCAATTTGAAAGATACAAGGATGAAAAAATTTTATATAATTCTGAACTTGATAACAAGCAATGTGAAAAATATTGTGTGTTAGATGACGAAGGCAAAGAATTGCTACAATTGGCTTTTACAAAATTAGGTTTAAGTGCTAGGGCATACAATAAAATATTAAAAGTTGCTAGAACAATAGCTGATTTAGAAAACGAAGAAAATATACAAAAGCAACATATTGCTGAGGCAATTCAATATAGAAGTTTAGACAAAAAATATTTAAATAGTTAATGAATAGAAAAACAAACAATATAGAAAAAATGGAAATAAACTATAAACGAAAAAAATATATAAAAGTAAATTTATAATAGAAAGGAAAAAATTATAGAAATAATAAATATTACAGATGTAAATTATCCACAAAAATTATTAAAAGTTAGTAATCCACCAAAAAAGTTGTATTTGGAGGGTGATATTGATTTACTTAATAAACCGACAGTAGCAATGGTAGGTTCAAGAGTTTGCAGTGATTATGGCATAAAACAGGCTGAAAGATTTGCAAAAGAATTATCTAAAAAAGGAGTATGCATAATTAGTGGTTTAGCAAGAGGTATAGATTCCATTGCTCATTTTAACTCTTACAATGAAGAAGGAAAAACAATTGCAGTTTTAGCATCTGGGTTTAATAATATTTATCCACCAGAAAATAAAGGCTTAGCCAATAAAATAATTGAAAAAGGAGGATTGCTTATAAGTGAATATAGCTTAGATGAAAAAGTTGAAATGAGTAGATTTCCAAAAAGGAATAGAATTGTAAGTGGATTAGCTGATTTTGTTTTGGTAATAGAAGCAAAATATAGGAGTGGAAGTACAATAACAGCAAGGTTAGGAATGAAATTAAATAAGGAAGTTGGTTGTCTTCCGGGACAAATTGACTCAAAAAATAGTTGTGGAACTAATAAGCTTATACAAGAAGGAGCTAACTTAATTATGTCTCCTCGAGATATTTTAGCGTTTTTGGAACTGGATGAGGATGAAAGAAAAATAGAACTTGAAGGTAAATATAAGCTAGTTTATGAAACTATTGGTACCATTCCTAAAAATGTTAGTGAAATTCAAAATGAGGTAAATGAAATACAAAGTCAATCAAATAAAATACAAATTGCAGACAAAACTATAAAAGCAACAAATTATATAGAAAATACAGACCAGCTTTCTATACAAGAAATTAATGAAATACTTTTTATGCTTGAAATAGATGGGTTTATACAAAGTTTACCGGGAGATAATTATGTTTTATGTATGAAAGACACATTCTAGGAAAAGAAGGAGAAAACATTGCTTGCAAATATTTATGTAATGAAGGTTACAAATTAATTATGAGAAACTTTAGATGTAGACAAGGTGAAATTGATATAATTGCAAAAGACAAAAATGAATTAGTTTTTATAGAAGTAAAAACTAGAACTAATTTAAGTTTTGGCACACCTGCTGTTGCTGTGCATAGGCAAAAACAAAAGCATATATTTAAAGCAACAAAATATTTCATTTATAAAAATAAACTAGAAAATTCTTGTATTAGGTTTGATGTTATAGAAATTTATAAGAAAGAAAAATATATAATAAATCATTTGAAAAATATTGAGGTGCAAAAGTATTAAAAAGCAAACAATAAATTTGACAATGCCATAGGGCAAAGCTTGAACAGATAAAATATAAGAAGGCGATAAAAGATAAGTGGAAAGAAAAGACAAAAAATTAGTTCCCAATATAAAAAATACTGGGAACTGAAATTATTAAAGATTATACATATTATCTTTTTTTATCCATACTGATACACTTCCACCATTTACATAAAATATACCATTTCCATTGTTATCAATGTATACAGTTTCTTTAACATTTCCGGTGCAGTCATAAAGTATAGTATTGGCTAAGTTTTTTCCAACATTCATTTGCTTGCTTCCGCCGGGACCATCACTAAGTAATACTGCAAGTCCAGAGTCTTGATGATAATAATCTCCTTCTCTAGTCCAGCCAATAACATTTGGGTCATCGAAATAGTCTCTCTCTGGGCCATAGGCTAAATGCTTTCTAGCTAAAAGTAAGATATCCAAAATTTCTTTCATAGGTGGCTTGTTCTTTTCTGGAATACCATAGTAGTCACCATAAAAAATACAAGGAATGCCTTTTTCTCTAAGCATTATCATGCTATATGCAAGAGGTCTAAACCAATCTTGAACCCAAGATTCTAGTGATTGACCGGGCTCCGTATCATGATTGTCCACGAATGTTACAGCTTTAGAAGGTCTTTTATCAATTAGTGTATTTTCAAATATATTTCTCATGTCATAGTTTCCAGAACTTTCTGAAGCTACTTGAAAATGATTGTGCAAAGGTACATCAAAAAGTGCGTCTATTTCATCATTATAATCTAAATAATTAAGCAAACTTTCAACATCTACACTAAAGTATTCACCAACTGAATGTAAATCTTTATCAAAAGATTTTTTCATCTCAGCTAGCCATTTTTTGAAAAATGAAAATCTTATGTGTTTTACGGCATCTAATCTAAATCCATCTACATTTGTCTGTGATAAAAACCATTTGCCCCAATAATAAAGGTCATCAACAGTGTCTAAATTATTGAAGTCAACATCGCAACCCATTAAATAATCAAAGTTTCCGCGCTCTTTATCTACTTCATTGCTGAAATTTTTTCCATAGAATCTAAATATTCCATTTTCCTTATTTTTGTTATCATAATCTATGGAAGTAAAATGAGACCAGTCCAATTTGAAATCAGAATATTTGTTGTTTCTACCAGCAAAATCATATTTGGTCCAAGCTGAAATAGTTCGGTAGTCTCCAATAACTTCATTTCTATTGTCAGGGTTGACTTTATATGCAATAATATCTTGCATTTCATCAGCACCCATTCTATGATTTAAAACAACATCGGCTAAAACTTGTATGTCTTCTAATTGCAAAGCTCTAATAGCTGCAATGTATTCATCTTTCGTGCCATATTTAGTTCTTACAGTTCCTTTTTGATTAAATTCTCCTAAGTCATAAAGGTCATAAACTCCATATCCAGTGTCATTAATTCCACTAGCCCCTTTATAAGCAGGAGGTAGCCATACAGAAGTAATGCCCATTTTCTTTAGGTTGGGTGCAACTTTAATAATTTGTTGCCACAAATTACAGTTGTTAGGCAAGTACCATTCAAAATATTGCATCATTGTTTTGTTGTTATTTTTCATAAATTCTTTCCTTTCACTTAAATACTTAGCTTACCACTTTATAATCATATAATCATGAAATACTATAAAAATAGCATATAAGTATTGAGCTCTTTAGTTATAAAATTAAAAAATATTACCAATAATAAAAGTAAGTATTTTTAATTTATTATAATTATAACATATATTTTTATAAAAAAAGATGAAATTTATAAAAAAATATAGTATAATTTATATATTATTCTATACTTAAAATTTGTAAGCATGGAAGGATATATCCTAAATGGATAAAATTCATGAAGTATTAGAATTTATAAGCAACATTGAAATTTCACAAATTATTAATTTAATAATTGCCTTAGCAAGTGCAATCATTGCTTTGGTATTAGCACCATTTATTTCTTATGGAATATTAAAAATATTCTATAGAAAAATTGAAAAAGAGCAAATAAAAAAGTTTAGTCTGTTTGGTACTTTAAAAACTTTTTTTGGAATTTTAGGGTTTTATATTGCAACAAAAATTATAAGCTTAAACGAAATGCAAGATGCCTTTTGTGATAAATGTTTTGAAGTGGTGATAATATGGTCAGTAGCTAGAATAGTTTGTGGAGTTTTTGAAACAAGGAGTTTGCTATTAAAGGGACAAAAGAATAAAAAGAATGCTTTTTTTACCTCAGTAGTTAGTATAGTAATTAAAGTCATTTTGTATATTATTGCTTTATATTTAACTTTAAAAATATATGGTTATGACATTGGTGGAATTGCGACAGGAATAGGACTTACTGGTGCCATTGTTGCATTAGGTGCACAAGATTTTTTAAAACAAATTATTTCTGGATTAGCTATATTTGTTGACAAGCCTTTTGAAATTGACGATTGGATTGATATTGACAACATATCAGGAACAGTAGAAGATATAACTATAAAAAGTATAAGAGTAAGAACAATAGAAGATACAGTAGTGATAGTTCCAAATGATTTGATAACTAGCTCAATTGTAATAAATTGGGGTAAAATTAGTAAAAGAGTTTATGAAGCAAATTTAAGTTTAGCACTTGAAACTCCTGAAAGAACAATAGAAAAATTAATTAATAGAATCAAATTTATATTAAAATACAATGAAGATACAATAACAAATTCGATAAGGGTTACTGCTAGCAAAATAAATAGTCAAAGTTTATCTATTGAGGTTTATTTGGAAACAACAATAACAGAATATATACCTTATAAAGAGTTTTGTAATAAAATTAACTTAACTCTTTTGAATATTTTAGATACTCAAAAAGTTAAGTTATCATACCCACGGACAAAATATTTATATAAAGAAGCCAGAAGATAATCAAACAGATAAAATAAATCAAGGACAAAATTTTTTCGCAGAAAAAGTAATTCCAAAGAAAATTTATAAATATGGAAAGCGGAAAAAGTAATTCCAAAGAAGGCTTATAAGTATAGAAAGGAGAAGAAAAATGGGAGAAGCGGAAATTTTAATTGTTGATGATGAAGCTAGAATCAGAAAGCTAATTAAAGACTTTTTAACAAAAGATGGTTTTAAAACTTTAGAAGCAGAAGATGGAGAAAAAGCATTAGAATTATTTGAAAAATATAGCAAAAAAATCAGCTTAATTATTTTAGATGTTATGATGCCAAAGCTAGATGGATGGTCTGTTTTAAGACAAATAAGACAAACTTCAAAAGTTCCAGTAATTATGCTGACTGCAAGAGCGGAAGAACAAGATGAATTATTTGGCTTCGAACTTGGAGTTGATGAATATATTACAAAGCCTTTTAGTCCAAAAATATTAGTGGCAAGAATAAAGGCTATTCTTAATAGAAGCAAAGGTAAGTCTGCTGAAACAAAAGAATATAGTGGAATAATTATAAATGAAGAAGGAAGAACTGTATCTGTAGAAGGAAAAAATATCGAATTAAGCCTAAGAGAGTATGAACTTTTAAAATATCTTTTAGACAATGAAGGGGTTGCTCTATCCAGAGACAAAATATTAAATAATGTTTGGAATTATGATTATTATGGTGATTCAAGAACAATAGATAGTCACATAAAAAAGATAAGACAAAAGTTAGGCGAAAAAGGAAAGTACATAAAAACAATGAGAGGCGTTGGATACAAGTTTGAGGTAAAATAAAAATGAAAATAAAAGAAAAGGTAAACTCTGTACGATTTAGGCTTTTTGGAATAATCTCAATATCAATTATATTAGTTATTTTTATAATGGTTATAATCAACAATGTTGTTTTAGAAAAATTGTTTACTTATTCAAAAATGGAAAGAGCAAAAAAAATAAGCGCCAATATAAATACATATTATAACAGCTTTTTGCAATATGATATTTCTGCACAATTAAAGCAAACGGAATTGAAAAACGACATCCAAATTCTTATTGAAAATGAAAATCAAGATATTATATATATGCAAAATAGAGATTTGATAACTTATATTGCAAGAATACAAAATAGTATAGGCACGAAAACGGTTTTTTCAAGTGACAATGTAGTTATAAAAGATAATAATGATGATAACAATAGATATATGATTTTATTTGCAAATTTGGATAATGGATTTAAATTATATATAAGAATACCAGTTACATCAATAAAAGAATTTGTTAGCTTATCAAATCAAACTCTTATATTAGTTGGAGCTGTGATAGTGATAATTGCTGGATTTATAGCTTATATTGTTTCTAAAAGGCTTGCCCAAAGAATCGTAAAATTGAATGATTTAACTAAAAAAATGTCAAAATTAGATTTCTCAGAAAGATTTCAAGAAGGCAAAATAGATGATGAAATAGATACTCTGGGAAAAAATATAAATATAATGTCAGATAAGCTAGAAGCTACAATCGGTCAACTTAGAAAAAATAATAATGAACTTGAAAAAGACATTGAAGAAAGGGCTAAGATTGATGATATGAGAAAACAATTCATATCAGATGTTTCGCATGAATTGAAAACACCAATTGCGTTAATACAAGGCTATGCAGAAGGGCTTTCTGAAAATGTAAATAGTGATGAAGAGTCACGAAAGTTTTATGCAGATGTAATCATAGATGAATCTAGCAAAATGGACAAAATGGTAAAAGAACTTCTTGAATTAATGAAATTAGAGCAAAAAGATAAAAAGTTTGAAGACAAGGAATTTGACCTTAATAAATTGATAAAAGAAGAACTAAGGAGAGAAACGAAATTTATAAAAGAAAACAAAATTGATATTGATTTTGATACAAGCAAAAAGCAGATGGTATTTGCAGATTATGAATACATAGAAAAGGTTGTAAATAATTATCTAACAAATGCAATCAAAAATTGTAAAGAAAAAGACAAAGAAAAGAAAATCGTCATTAGATCTGAAAAAACAAAAAAAGGGAAAATTAGATTATTCATATATAATACAGGAAATAAAATTGATGATGATATAAAAAATAAAATCTGGAATAGATTTTACAAAGGAGATTCTTCAAGAAATAGAGATGATGGTGGAACTGGAATAGGCCTTGCTATTGTAAAAGCTATAATGGATAATTATAAAAATGATTATGGAGTAAAGAATTACAAAAATGGTGTAGAATTTTTCTGCGATATTAATACAAAATAATCTTTACAAAATTGTAAAATATTGGTATAATATTTACATGATTAATTTCAATAGAAGAAATGTAAATATTATATCATTTTTTATTTCATCTGTAATTTTTATTATAATAGTCTTTTTTATAAATTTCCCTTTTGACATGAAAGATAGTGAGAAAAACTTTACAGATTTTTTTGAAGTGGACAATAGTAATCCTAAACAACTTGTAAATAATGAAGATAAAGCAAATGACATTGGCGAAAACAGCAAAGAAGATGTAGTACAAAATGAAGTAGTTGAGAACAATGAAACTACCCAAAATAATGACGGCAACAATGAAATACAAGTTGAGGATATTAAAAACTGGACTTTAGAAATCAAGGCTTTAAATATGATTGGTCCAATCAAACAAATGGAAAATGACTTTCCTGATGAAAACTATATAAATCATTATAAAGAAACAGCAATAATTGGTGATAATATAGCACTATTTGCTTATAATTTTGGAGCTAGTAAAAATTACTTTGCAAACTTAAAAGATTTAAGACCAAATGATGAAATAATTTACACAGTGAATGATAAAACAAAAAAATATAAAGTAATATCAAACAAAATAATAGAAAAAGAAAGTTTAAATATAAATTTATATGACAATAATCAAGAAGTATCTTGTTTAAAATTATTTACTAATGTAATAGATTTAGAAGATAAATTAAGATATATTTGTGCAAAAGAAATCATTGACATATAAAAGGTTTTCGAGCTATAATAAAGCTATGATAGGAAAAGGAGATAAATTAATGCAAAGAAGTAATAAAAAATTATTAATTGTAGTATTTTTAATAATATTAATTGTAGCAATAGGTATTATAGCAAAAGTTGTGTTAGACAATAAAAAATATGACATAAGCCTTGAAGAAGTAAATGAAGAAAATGTAGAATATTTTGTTTTACAAAAGGACAACAAATATGGAGTAATTAACAAAAATGGACAAGTTGTTGTTGAGCCACAATATGAGGGACTAAAAATACCAAATCCAACTAAGGACATTTTTATATGTGCTGTAGATATTGATGGAGATACATGGAAAGCTATAAATGAAAAAAATGAGCAATTATGGTCAAACTATAATAGCGTAGATTGTATTGCACTTAGAGCAATTACAAGTTTGGTTCCTTATGAAAAAACTGTTTTAAAGTATAAACAAGGAAATTTCTATGGAGTCATGGATTATGAAGGTAACATAATAACTGATGCTATCTACGAAGAAATTAATACAGTTGATTATAAAGAAGGCTACCTAAAAGTAAAGCAAGAAGGAAAATATGGAGTAATCAATATTAACGGAATAAAAATATTAGATAACGATTATGATGATATATTATTTGATGGATATTATGATGAACAAACTAAATATTCAGAATCAGGATTTATTTTAAGAACTAAAACTGATGATGGATATAAATATGGATATGCTACAACAAAAGGCAAAATAATATTAGAACCTAATTACAACGAAGTAAGTAGGATAACAGAAATAGAAGATGGAAATAATTTATATTTTATAACATCAGTAAACGGAAAATACGGTTTTATAAAAAATTCTAAAATCGTATTAGAAAATGATTACAGAGAAATAAGATATGATAAAACAAATAATATTTTAGTAGTAAAAAAAGACTCAACCTACGGAGTATTTGACTTAGTAGGAAAAAATATTATTCCACTAGATTATGATGCGATACTTATTGGAGGAGAATATATAAACGCTTACAAGGGTGAAGACACAATAATATTTAACAAAGAAGGACAAACAATAAAAACAGATTATTCAAGTAAAGAAAAAGTTTCTAATAACTACAGCATAATTATAGATAAAGATAATAATTATAACATTCTTGATAGAAACGACAAAGTGTTATTAAGTTCAGGCTATACTTATATAGAATATTTTAGAGATGATTTATTTATTGCAACTCAAGAAACTAAAACAGGATTAATTAAAGCAAATGGAGAAATTGTTATTCCAATAGAATATAGTACAATTCAAAAAGTTGAAGGCGCAAATTGTTTGCAAGCAACTATATTAGAAAATAATATAACAACAATAATAAATATTGAAGGAAAAATTCAAAAAGGATTAGAGCAATCTACTCTAATAAAAGAAGAAAATTATTTAAAAATACTTTCGGATAATGATGTAAAATACTTTACAATAGATGGAAATGAAACAACATATCAAAACTTAGTACCAGGAAACAAAATTTATGCAGTTAAGAAAAATGATAAATGGGGATTTGCTGATGCTCAAGGAAATACAGTAATTAATTGCGAGTATGATTTTGTAACAGAGCAAAATGGCAATTTCGTTGGAGTAAAGAAAGACGGAAAATGGGGAGTTTTAGATACTGATAATAATGCTATAAAAGAGCCATCTTATGAAATAGAATACAACAACATTAGTTTCTTAGGAGAGTTTTACAAAGTTGGAACAAATATGGGAATTCCAATTTATATGGGAAATTAATAAGTAAAAAGTCATTTTCACGAAATTATTTTGAAATAGCAAAGAAAGGTATGAAATCAAAATGTTTGCAAAAAATGAAGTAGTAGAATTAGTAAATAAATGTGAAAAAGAGGTAAAAGAAGAATTTGAAAAAATAGATGAAATATGTGAATATAATACTGCAAAGGTATTACAAGCATTTCAAAATAATTCTGTATCAGAAGTACATTTTAATGAAACTACAGGTTATGGATATAATGATTTAGGTAGAGAAGTAATAGAAAAAATTTATAGTGAAATATTTTCTACAGAAGATAGTTTGGTAAGAGGTCAATTTATATCAGCATCACATGCTTTAACAGTTACTCTATTTGGTTTATTAAGACCACAAGAAACACTTTTAAGTATAAGTGGAAAACCTTATGACACTCTTGACGAAGTAATAGGAATAAGAGAAAACCCAAGCTCATTAAAATCTTTTGGGATAAAGTATGAACAAATAGATTTAATAAACAATGATTTTGACTATGATAAAATCAAAAGCAGATTATCCACAAATGATGTAAAAGTTGTGGAAATACAACGCTCAAGAGGATATGCATTAAGAAAAAGTATTACTTTAGATAAAATAGAAAAAGTAATAAAAACAATAAGAGAAGTAAACAACAATGTAATAATAATGATTGACAATTGTTATGGAGAATTTACAAACAAAATAGAGCCAAGCAACATTGGCGCAGATATATTAGTAGGCTCACTTATTAAAAATTTAGGTGGAGGAATTGCACCAAATGGAGCGTTCGTAGTAGGAAAAGCAGATTTAATAAAACTAGTGTCAGAAAGATTAACCCTTCCTGGAGAAGGAAAAGAAGTTGGACCAACACTAGGAATGAATAAAAAAATTTTACAAGGATTGTTTTTTGCACCAAGTGTAGTAGCAAGTAGCTTGAAAACAGCAATATTAACAAGTAAAGTAATGGAAGAACTAGGATATAATACTGAACCAAAGTGGAATGAAAGCAGAAGCGATATAGTTCAAACTATAGAATTTAAAGACAGAGAAAAGTTAATCAAATATTGTCAAGGCATACAAAAAGGTTCACCAATAGATTCTTCATCATTACCAATACCAAGTGATATGCCGGGATATACTGACCAAGTAATAATGGCAGCAGGTGCATTTACACAAGGTTCATCAATTGAACTTAGTTGTGATGGACCATTAAGAAGTCCTTTTGTTGCATTCCAACAAGGTGGACTAACCTATGAATATGGAAAATTAGGCTTAATGAAAGCAGTAGAGAGTATAATGTAAAAGATTAAATGCATAAAAATTATAAGACAAAAACAAAAAATAAAAAAACAAAAAGAAAAAAAAAAAATAAAAGAAAAAACAGGATGACAGTAATCAAAAACTAATAAAGCAATAGAGTTGAAAGTGAATAAAATGAAAGTAATTGTAATTGGAGGTGGCCCAGCAGGAATGCTAGCCACCATAAGTGCTAAAAAGGGAAATAATGAAGTGACCCTAATAGAAAAAATGAATTCCATAGGGAAAAAATTATTAATTACGGGAAAAGGTAGATGCAATATAACAAATGCAATAGACATTTCCGAATTTATTAAAAATATACCCGGTAATGGAAAGTTTTTATATAGTGCATTTCAAAACTTTGATAATAAAGATATTATACAGTTATTAAACATACCAACAAAAGTAGAAAGAGGAAATAGAATATTTCCAGTAAGCGATAAATCACAAGATGTATTAAATGCTTTAATGAAACAATTAAAAAATGTAAATATTGTAACAAACTGTACCGCAGAAGAAATCCTTGTAACTAGTACTTCACAAGATAATTCTAAAGAATATATGAAAGAAGAGTTAAAAGAAAATTCACAAAATAAAAGTCAAAATTCGTGCGAGAAAAAAGTTGTAGGAGTAAAAACAAATCAAGGAATATTTGAAGCAGACAAAGTAATATTAGCCACTGGAGGAATGAGCTATCCACTTACAGGCTCAACAGGAGATGGATATAAAATGGCAAAAAAATTAGGACATACAATTACAACAATAAGACCATCACTAATTTCTCTAAAAGCCAAAAAAGAAGACCGAGAAATTTGCAAAAATTTGCAAGGATTAAGTTTAAAAAATGTATCAATAAAATTATTTGAAAATGATAAAAAAATATATGAAGATTTTGGAGAAATGTTATTTACAGACAAAGGAATATCAGGTCCAATAGTTCTAAGCGCTTCAGCACATTTAAGAAAAAACAATATAGAAAATGTAAAAGTTAATATAGATTTTAAACCAGCATTAACAGAAGAAAAACTTGATACAAGAATACTAAGAGATTTTGAAAAAGAAAAAAACAAAAATTTTAAAAATAGTTTAAATGAGTTGTTACCACAAAAGCTTATTCCAGTAATAATAAAGTTAAGCGGAATTGATGAAAATAAAAAGGTAAATGAAATAACCAAAGAAGAAAGAACAAATCTAGTAAAATTACTTAAAAAGTTTGAAATTCAAATAGCAGACTTTGGAGATATTAATGAAGCGATTATTACAGCAGGTGGAATAAATATAAAGGAAATAAATCCAAAAACTATGGAATCTAAATTAATTAAAGGATTATTCTTTGCAGGAGAAATAATAGATGTAGACGGATATACGGGTGGGTTTAATTTGCAAATTGCTTATTCTACAGGATATACAGCAGGAATGTAGTAAAAAATATATAGTAGTAAAAGATATATAGTAATAAAAGCAGATAATAACTGCTTTTTTACATAGTAGCATGAACTATATGTTCATTATACGAGGAGTGAAAATGAAAACTATAAAAGAAGAAAGCAGGGCAGAGTTAGTAGTAAAAAAATCAAAATTTATAGCAAATGCAATACCTGTCGAAAGTAAAGAAGAAGCTGAGCAAAAAATAGAAGAAATCAAAAAGAAATACCATGATGCAAAACATAATTGTTACGCTTTTGTTGTAGAAAATTTTGAAAAGTGCAGTGATGATGGTGAACCAAGTAAAACAGCAGGAACGCCAATATTAGAAATAATAAAAAAGAAAGAATTAGAAAATGTACTTGTAACAGTTACAAGATATTTTGGAGGCATTTTACTTGGAACAGGAGGCTTGCTGAGAGCTTATGCCAGTTCTGCACAAGAAGCTATAGAAAAAGCAGAAATTGTAGATAAAGAAAAAGGAATTTCATATATTATAAAAATTAATTATGAAAACCAAAAGAATGTAATCTATTGGTGTAAAAAGTTAAATATAAATATTATTAACACTAAATATGACAAATTTATAGAATTACAATTAGAATCTACAAAAGAAAATCAAGAAAAGCTTTTAAATACTATTGAAATAGAGCAAAATTGTGAAATAATAAACGAAAATATATACATTGAAAGTGAAAATTTATAAAATAATTAGAAATAAAGTCGAAAAATAAAGTACGAAAATTTGCAGTAAAATCAAGCATTTACAAGAAACTTAGAAAAATTTGGAAAAACTACTTGCATTTCAAAATAAAATCTTATATAATGAAATGGTAAAATTTTACAAAATAAAATTATATAGGGGGGAAACTAAAGTGAATGTAAATGAAAAAATTAGAGTTTTAATTGCAGATGACAATTATGAGTTTGGAAATACTTTAAAAAATTATTTGAATGGAGATTCAGAGCTAGATGTTATAGGAATAGCGTCAGATGGAGAAGACGCCTATGACCAAATCATCAGTCAAAAACCAGATGTAGTATTATTAGATGTAATAATGCCACATTTAGACGGCTTAGGTGTGCTAGAAAAACTAAGCAAAATTTCTTTAGGAAAAGTACCAATATACATAATGGTATCAGCAGTAGGACAAGACAAAATAACACAAAAAGCAATAGCACTAGGAGCAGATTATTATGTTGTAAAACCTTTTGATATATCTGTTTTAATTGAAAGAATAAAGGAAATAAAAAATTACAATCCAGAAGAATTAAAGAAAGTCATAACAGAAAGCAAAGAAATAAAATCTCAATATATACAAGTTAATAAAAGAGATGAAAAAGAAAACTTAGAAGCATTGGTAACAAATATTATTCATGAAGTAGGAGTACCAGCACATATAAAAGGCTACCAATTTCTAAGAGAAGCTATAATTATGGTAGTAAATAACATAAACATTGTTAATCAAATTACAAAGGAATTGTATCCAGATATAGCAGATAAATTTAATACAACTCCATCAAGAGTAGAGCGAGCAATCCGTCACGCAATAGAAGTAGCATGGCGGAAGGGGAGATTCAAAAACAGTGGAAAGTATATTCGGTTATACTATTTCAGCAGATAAAGGCAAGCCAACTAATAGTGAATTTATTGCAATGATTGGCGATAAAATTAGATTAGAATTAAAGAGTGCGTAAATGAAGTGCACCCCAAATGTTTAGACAAAAATCTAATATTTTGAGGTGTATTTTTATGAGCAAATATTATAATGAATTTACAATAATCATGTAAATATCATAAAAAATAAATAGAATTATGTAAAATTACATAAAAAATGAAAAAACACTTGAAAAAATCGTAAAATATAGTATAATAAAAGCTATGAAAAAATGAATGGAGGAATTAGTCGTGGTAAATCAAGTACAACCAATTAAAACAAAAGACTTGATAAAGATTAAAGTATTAGGAATTGGAGGCGGAGGAAACAATGCCGTAAACGAAATGATAAAAGCTGACATTGATGGAGTAGAGTATGTACTTATCAACACAGAAAAAAGCGTACTTGACAGAGCAACTGACTGTAAAACATTACAGATAGGAAAAGAAACTACAAAGGGATTAGGTGCTGGCTCAGATCCAGAAGTTGGAGAAAAAGCAGCAAGAGAAAGTATAGAAGAAATAGATAAAGTTTTAGAAAATACTGACCTTTTGTTTATAACAGCTGGAATGGGTGGAGGAACAGGAACAGGGGCAATCCCAGTTATAGCAGAGCAAGCAAAGAAAAAAGGAATATTAACAATAGGTATAGTGACAACTCCATTTTTATTTGAAGGAAAACTAAGAAGTGTTAGAGCAAATATGGGAATAGAAAAATTAAGACCAAATGTAAATTCTTTAATAGTAATTTCTAATGACCAATTACTAAACAACACTTCAAAAGATATATCCATTTTAGACGCCTTCAAGAAAACAGATGACATTTTAAGACAAGGAATACAATCTATAACTGATGTAATAAATTCAGTTGGAACAATTAATATAGACTTTGCAGATGTAAAAACAACGCTAAGCTATGAAGGATTAGCATATATGGGAATTGGAGAGTCAAGTGGAGAAAATAAAGTAGTTGAAGCAACTCTAAAAGCACTTAACAATCCACTAACACAAAGTACAATCAACAACGCGAAAGGTGTAATATTTAACATAAAAGGAAGCGAAGATGTAGGCTTAGAAGAAGTAAACAGAAGTGCTGAGTTTATATCTGCAAGAGTAAATCAAGATGCTAACATTATATTTGGAACAGTCATAGACGAAAGCTTAGAAGATGAAGTAATAGTTACTGTTGTAGCAACAGGCGTTGACGAAAAAGAAGCAAAGAAGGATAAATAATTTAATGAATTTTATTAAAATTCAAATTTAAATAAAAGGAGTTTTATTAGTATAATCTAATAAGATAACAAAATGAAAATAAGCGAATTTAATTTATTAGAAATTGATATTTTTGATGGAGATAATTTAATTTATAACGGAATGTGTGAAAGCGTTCCCGATGAACTTAAAGAAGCCCATGTAAAAATTATTGGAATAGATGGAAAAAAGCTTATTACACAACTAGAAAAATAATTAAAAACATCAAAGAATAATTAAAGAAACTAAAAAATTCTTAAGAAAATTGTAAAATAAAAAATGGAATAAATTGTATAAATCACTCATAAGTGGTAATAATCCTAACAAGTTATAATCTTAAAAAGGTAAGGAGAAACACTTATGGGTGATTTTAATAAGAAGTTTGTTATTCGTGAGGCAGAAAGCATATTAGAAGAATTCGGCAAAAAAGGCAGTGAAGAAAAAAAAACAAATTACCAATTTGAAAAATAATTTAAAAAAAGTAAAAAAAATAAACATTGTATTAAAAGTAATCATTGCAATCATGGCAATAGGAATAGTTATGCTGGCTTTATAAACAATATCATAAACTCGTCTTATAGTTCATATATTATATAAGAACTATAAAAGGAGTAATAGCTATATGAGTGAAGAAGAAAAAATAAAAAAGGCAGAAGAAATATCTGCAAGAAGAAATAATAGAATACCAGCTAGCAATATTAATTCAAGCCCCACAAGAAAACTATCACTTTTAAGCAAAACATTTATACAAGTTATCTGTAGTATGTGCATTTTTGGAATAATCTATTTTATAAATCAAAATAATAGCATAGCCATAGAAAAAATAAAACCAATATTATCGCAGGATACTGATTTTGTTCAAATATATAATCAAATAGGGTCATTTATACAAGATATAAAAAATTCTTTAAATGAAATAGATAATGAACAAAACACAAAAGATGCAAATGAAATTAATCAAACTATAAACGAAACAAATGGAGTAGAGCAAAATACAAGTGAGGCAAATGAAACAGAAAATAGTACAAATGAAAATAACAATTTAAATGATAATCCTAACGAAGATAGTAACAAAAATGTAAGTACAGAAAATTTAGAAAACAATAATGAAAACACAGAAAATGATATAGGAAGTGCAGCTGAAAATCTAGGTGTAGGAGGTGGAGGAGAAAATCTAGAAATTAGCGAAACAGACCAAGATATACTGTTCATTAAATCTAATGCAAGTTTTATAAAACCAGTAAACGGAGTAATAACATCAGGGTATGGAGAAAGAGAGCCTACAGAAATAATATCAGCAAATCATGCCGGAGTTGATATTGGAGCAAATAGTGGGACAGAAATAATTGCTTCAATGGCAGGAACTGTGGAGCTTGTTTCAAATTATGGTGACTATGGAAACCATATAAAAATAACTAACGGAGAAATAACAACTCTATATGCACATTGTAGCACAATTTTAGTAAAACAAGGAGATTATATTAGCCAAGGACAAAAAATAGCGTTAGTAGGGTCAACAGGCAAAACCACAGGACCTCATTTACACTTTGAAATAAGGAGAAACAACAAAACTGTAGATCCCCAAAAAATACTGGATTTATAAAGAAAAAGTTTTATTAAAAAGGAGATACAAATGCAGATAAAAGTTGATTTAAAAATATTTTTATTTTTTTTGATTTTTATTTTAACAAATAAAATAAAAATATATGCAATTATAATGTTGTTTTCATTAATACATGAAATTGGACATTTGTTATGCGGATTGTTTTTGGGATTTAAACCAGAAAAAATGACACTTTTACCTTATGGACTAAAAATTAGCTTTAAAACAAAATGCGAAGATTATAATAAAAAAATTTTATATGGAAATGAGTTATCAATAAAGAAGATATTACTTGCATTAGCAGGACCTATAACTAATATGTTGTGTATGGTAACTGCATTTTTATTATATAAAAATAAAATAATAACAAACATTGAATTCTATCAAAATATAATATATTCAAACATGTTAATTGCAATCTTTAATCTACTTCCAATATATCCATTAGACGGAGGCAGAATAACAAAAGAAATAATACATATTTTCAAAGGTTTAAAATTAAGTTATACTTATACACAAAATATCTCAGAAATATGTTTATATATAGTAACAGCTATATCAAGTGTTCTAGTTTTATATTACAAAAATATCGCTATAATTGTAATTATAGTATACTTATGGTATATAGTATTTAAAAATAAAAAAGAAATTAAATTAAGAGAAAAATTGTATGAAAATATACAACACTTAGAAAAACAAGAAAAAGTTTGTTTACAAGCAAAAAACATAAGAGTATAATAGAAGAGTGTAAAAGAAATATAAGATGATGTTGTGAAAAAACTTGAAAAATTTTTTATAATATGCTATAATATACTTGTGATTTTTTAAGCACGAAATTAAAGAGGA
>CANQXO010000015.1 GCA_947627825.1 uncultured Clostridia bacterium | reverse complement strand
AGACCATTTGACAATTTAGAACAAGAAAAGATAAACCTAGAAGCAAATGCTATAGAGAATATATTTAGCAAGCATATAAATAAAGAAGTAGAGATTTACAAAAGTATGGCAATAGACTTTGAAATATCAAAAATTAAATCAGATAATAAAAGAAAACAAGTAGAAGATTTGTATGATGCAATGGAATTAACAGAAATTGATTATTCCGAAGAAATAAAGCAAAGAGCAATAGAATTAAGGCAATACAATATAAAAGATATGGACTCATTACATTTAGCATTTGCAGAAAGCAAAGATGTAGATTACTTTATTACAACTGACAGATTATTGATAAATGCTTCAAAAAGAACAAATTTGAAGTTTAAGGTTATAAATCCAATAGAATTTATTATGGAGGTGATTTAAATGGCAGTAACAGTAAGAGAATTAGAAAAAATAAGAAGAGAAGGTCTTAAAGCGCTAAAAGAGAAATTAGGTGTTGAAGGTATGATAAAATTTATTCAAATGTATAGTGATGGAAAAGGTGATTATACACAAGAAAAAGAAGAACTTTTAAAAGATATAACAATAGAAGATTTTGAAAAATTTTTGGCAGAAAACTAAAGAATCAAATGTTATCCGCAACCCTATTTTGCGGAATATAAATGCATAGGTGAGCAAATGTAACTCGGAGCCCTACCTCCGACAAATAAATGTGTAGGTGGACAAATATTACAAAAATAAACTAATCATAATACAACCCTAATATGAATACAATTAAGCAAAAGTATTCATTATGGGGGTTTTACATGAAGAACGATTCAATAGAAAAACGAGTAGTTATACTCGCACAGTATATAATAGAATCAAAAGATACGGTAAGAGGTGCAGCGAAAAAATTTGGAGTAAGCAAAAGCACGGTACACAAAGATGTATCTGAGAGATTAAAAGAGGTAAGCCCTTCATTATTTGAAGAAGTAAGGAAGGTACTAGATGAAAACAAAGCAGAGAGACACATAAGAGGAGGTATGGCAACAAAACTAAAGTATAAAAATTTGAATAGATATAGAGAAATAGGATAAATAATAATTTTTAATAGCTAAAAAAATATCACAAAAACACTTGAAAAAAAATAAAATCTATGTTATTATAAATAATAGTCGATAAAAAGAACTCATAGGAGGTGCTAAAAATGGCAAAATGTGATGTTTGCGGAAAAGCAGTAGCAAATGGAAATAAAATAAGTATAGCTCGTTCACATGTTAGTAGAAGAGCTCCAAGAACATGGAAACCAAATCTAAGAACAGTTAGAATAAAAGTAAATGGAGAGAACAAAAAAATGCTCGTATGTGCAAAATGCTTACGCTCATCAAAATTAGAAAATGCGTAAACAATTATTAAACATATAAAAAATAAGCTTCAACGAAATTAATCGTTGAGGCTTTTTTCTTATGTATTGTTCTAAATTAGGAAGCTTTTTTAGGCATCCTTTATTCCAAAAAACAATTTAACAAATCCACGAAGCCATTTTGGAACTTTTTTAACAACAATAGTCATTATTTTACCTCCTTTTAAAATTTACTTGCTTTGACATAAGCAAATAAATCCTGCAATAATAATTGTGCAACCAATTATAAATAGCCAACCTGAAATTGGAAGTAATAAAACAAGCAAAACTCCTAAGCCAAAACCTATTAAACAAGTTGCAAGTAGTTTCTTAAGTATTCTCCACATGTATTACCTCCTTTATAACAGTATATGAGTTATAAAAAATTCCGTTACCAATTAAAAGAAGAGTACAATAAAAAAATTAACAAAATATATTCACTTAATTATCTATTTATGATATATTATTATCGTGGAGGAAAAAGTATAAATGAGTCGAAGAATAGAAAAAAGAAAGATATGGCATGCGATTAGAAGATTATCAATATCAGCATTTTTACTATGTATAACTGCATTGCTAATAAAATTTGCTCCTAACTTTGAAATAAATCATTTGAAAGATAGAACTAATTTAGTAATAAATAATAATACCGTTACTACCAGTTTAAAATCAGATATAATAATTGAAAATGGCGATGTATATTTGTCGCTAGATGATGTAAAAAACTTTCTTGATGAATATTTGATAATTGATGGAAATAGAATAATTACCACAACTAATACTAAAACAGTTTCCATTCCATTAGAAGGCAATAAAATTTATGAAAATGGCTCATACATTAGTTTAGATTACAAAATTATAAATAAAGATGATAAATACTATTTGCCAATAAATAAATTTAGCAGAATATATAATGTTGAAGTAGGATATAGCGAGGAAAATGATATAGTTACAATTGACTCACTAAGCCGAAAAGCAGTAACAGCTATTGCAACTAAAAATATGCAAGTGAAATATCTACCTACTAATATATCTAAAAATGTGGATAAAATAAAAAGGGGAGACACAGTTACAATAGTTTTAAATCAAAACAAGCAAAAAGAAGAAAAGAAGGGTTGGATAAAGATTCGTACAGCAGGTGGAGTAATTGGATATGTAAAACAATCTAAGTTAATGAACGAAACTGTTGTAAGAGAAGATTTGGAAAGAAGCAAAATTCAAGGTAAGATAAGTATTGCTTGGGATTATTACAATCAATATAATGTCGCTCCAACAAGAGATAAAGCTATAAAAGGTGTAAATGTTGTTGCACCATCATTCTTTGAATTAAGGTCAGATGGAAGCTTAGCAGTAAATGTTGGAAATAGTGGAACAAACTATATAAATTGGGCAAAAGAAAACAATATGGAAGTTTGGCCTGTACTTTCAAATAGTATGCTAAATGATTTAGATGCAATGACTAATATCCTATCAACCTTTGAAAATAGAGCTAACTTAATTGAAAACATCATAAACGAATTGGCAAAAATTGAAGTTCAAGGAATTCATGTTGATTTTGAAAATATGAATAAATCTGATAAAGATAATTATTCTAGATTTATAATTGAATTGGCTCCAAGACTAAGAGAAATTGGAATGAGATTAAGTGTTTTATTGACAGAGCCAGATGGTTCTGATACATGGTCACTTTGCTATGATAGAAATACCATAGGAAAAGTTGCTGATTATGTAGTGTTTATGGGATATGACCAACATACAGGTTCAAGTCAAACAGCAGGAACAATTGCAGGTGCAGATTGGGTTGAAATAAATATAAACAAATTCTTAGGTCAAGAAGGAGTTTCAAAAGATAAAATTATTTTAGCAATGCCATTTTATACTAGATTATGGATAGAAGAAAATGGAAAGCTAACTAATAAAGTTGTAAACATGAAAGATGTAAGTATTCCAAGCGATGCAAATAAAACTTGGGATGAAAAATTGAAACAATATTATATAGAATATACAAGAGGAGATGCAACATACAAATCGTGGATTGAAGATGTAAATTCTATTAGTGCAAAATTAGATTTAGTAAATAAATACGAATTGGCAGGAGCAGGATTCTGGGAAAAAGATAGAGAAACAGAAAATGTTTGGGACATTGTAGAACAAAAATTAAAGTAATAAAAAAACAATCACTTGAATATAATATATCAGGTGATTGTTTTGAATTTTGCTTATGTAAAATTGGATAAGCCTAAAAAAGGCTTTTTTTATGTAATAAAATATAAAATTAAAAGGTTATTTAATTGTGTAAAAAGAGACAAGTATATTAAAGAAAATTATTACATTTCAAAAATTAATGATAAATCTCTAAAAAAATTAATAAATATGCTAAAAAAAGACAGAATAGATTTTGTTATAGCAGAAAAGGGCATCATCGTAAATTATAACAAATTGAGTGGAAATTATGCTTTGAAATACATGTTACCAGAGGTCGTTAAATATTGTTTTGACTTAATAGACTTAAAGATTGAAGAAGTTTTTGTATGTGCAAATGAGTTTACTAATGAAATTGTTCAAATCATTAGGGAACTATCACAAAAGGTAAAGGTAGTAAATATAATATCAGAAAATAGTAGATACTTGATATTAGAAAAACAATTAGAAAATGAAGGAATATATATTACAGTAAACAACAATAAAAGAAAATCATTAAAACTAGCGACGGTTGTTATAAACATGGATTTCAAAGATTTTAAAGGGTATTATATTAATAGAAACATGGTAATAATTGATGTGGGTGGCAACTTAAAAGTAAGAAAAGGTTTTGACGGAATTTACATTAAAGCTATTAAAATACAAACAGAAAAGGTAATGAGAGTTTTTAGTGAATATAAAAATTTCGAAAAGGAAGAACTTATTGAAGCAGAAATGTTAAAAATCAATAAATATGCTGATGTGAGAAAGTATATTGAAATGAACAAGTTTTTAATTAAGGAAATAATTGGAGAAAGGGCGATAAATATAGAAGAATTTAACAGAATTACTGAAAATTTTTCAAAAAAATATTGACAAATAAAAAGAAAAGCATTAAGATATATAGAATATTAAGAAATATAGCAAAAAAGCATATATTTTACTTAATTTTTTTTACTAAATATGCAAAGGAGGCAATCGTATGGAAAACGAAGAAGTTATATTAACTCAGGAAGGATATGAAAAACTAGAACAAGAGTTAGAAAAACTTAAAACAGTTGAAAGAACTGAAATTGCAGGAAGAATTAAAATTGCACTAGGATATGGAGACCTATCAGAGAATTCAGAGTATGATGAGGCTAAATCAGCACAAGAGGCTAATGAAAACAAAATAATTGAATTAGAAAATAAATTAAGACATGCAAAAATTATAGATGAATCAGAAATAGATACAAAAACAGTTCAAATAGGAAATATAGTAAAAGTACATGATATGGAATTTGATGAAGATGTAACTTATACAATAGTTGGCTCAACAGAAGTTGACCTAGCTCAAAACAAAATTTCAAATGAATCTCCTATAGGTTCTGCTTTAATTGGAGCTAAAAAGGGAGAAATAGTTAGTGCTAATATACCAGCTGGTATAGCTCAATTCAAAATTCTTTCTATTAAAAAATAGTATAACTTATTAATAAAATTTATAAATAAAAAACTAATAAGTTTATAAATAAAATTGAATAAAAGCAAAACTAAATGCCATACATAGCTATGGCATTAAATTTATTTATGGTGAAATATTGATTTTTTGCCCAAAAGATAATATAATACTTACATAAATTTAAATTTTGCAAAACACCTTTTTGCAAGAAAGGAAATGCCATGGATGCTCTAATGACAACAAGTAGTTTTGGTGGAGAATTAATTAGCTTCAAATTAGAAGGCATAGAGAAAATTCACCAAGGTGAAGAAGCAAGAGATGAAAATGGAAAAGTATATTGGAAAAGACATAGTCCAGTATTGTTTCCAATTGTAGGTAAGCTTAAGAGAAATCAAACTATGATAAATGGTAGAACTTTTGAAATAATGCAACATGGTTTTGCTAGGGACATGCAGTACGAGCCAATCACAAAATTAGATAACTTTCATTCTTATGTATTAAAAAGCAATAAATATACTATGGCTCGATATCCTTATGAATTTGAATTATACAATACATATAGACAAGAGGAAAACAAACTAATTTATATATATAAAGTTATAAATACTGGAACTACAAATATGCCATTTGGTTTGGGTTCACATCCAGCATTTAAGATTGACCAAGATGACTTGATAAAAGGAAATTACTACTTAGAATTTGAAGAGGAAGAAACTAGAGCACATTTCTTATACTTAATTGATGGGCTAGTCGCAACTGAGTATGCAAAAAACAAATTAGAAAACAACAAAATAATTTCACTAGATGAACATACCTTTGACAATGATGCTATAATTATGAAAGGTATTCAAAATAAGAAAATTAGTTTAAAAAATCATAGAACTAGAAAAACTGTACTTACTATGGATTTTACCGGTTGGCCATATTTAGGAGTTTGGTCAAAACCGGGAGCACCATTTATATGTTTAGAACCTTGGATGTCAACAGCAGATAGCATTCACAGTTCAAATGTATTTGTAAAAAAGCCAGATATGATGGTATTAGCACCGGGCGAAGAATTTGAAAATAAATTCAGTGTAGAATTTTTTAATTAAGGATGTAAAATATGAAAATAATTCTATTAATAATTATTGCTATAAGTGTTATGGCAATATATGATGCAAGAAAAATAGCAGATAAATTCTTTAGTTCTGTAGACAAAAACAAAATGACAAAAATGATTAAAATTATAGGATTAGTCTTGTGTATCATTTGCGGAATTATATTTTGTTTATTGAAATAAATGATAAGAGAAAGAGGTTTAGAATGTTAGATAAAAAATATAATGCGAGCGAAAAAGAAGAAAAATGGTTAAATTATTGGAAAGAAAATAAAATTTATGAATTTAAAAGAAACGGAAAGCCAGTGTACTCAATTGATACACCACCACCAACAGTAAATGGAAAAATTCATATTGGACATATATTTTCATATTCACAAACAGAAATGCTTGCTAGATATAAAAGATTAAGGGGATATAATATTTTCTAAAGATTAGTTGAAAAAGAGCAAGGAAAACGAGCTCATGAAATTGGCAGAGAAAAGTTTACACAACTTTGTTATGAAACAACTGATAAATTTGAAACAGAGTTTCAAGATTTATTTAGCAAAATGGGGGTAAGCACAGATTGGGATATACATTATAAAACAGTTGCCCCAAGTACAATGAAAATAAGTCAAAAATCTTTCTTAGATTTAATAGAAAAAAATCATTGTTATCATAAAGAAAGTCCAGCTCTATGGTGCAATGAATGTAGAACATCTATTGCTCAAGCAGAACTTGAAACAAAAACAATAAAAACTACATTTAATTATATAAATTTCAAAACTGTAGAAGATGGAGAAGAATTTACAATAGCTACAACAAGACCTGAGTTATTACCTGCTATTGTATGTTGTTTTGTAAATCCAGAAGACGAAAAACATAAACACTTAATTGGAAAAACTGCTCATATTCCAGTAATAGATGTTGAAGTTCCAATTATGGGAGATGAAAAAGTTGATATTGAAAAAGGTACAGGTGTTGTTATGTGCTGTACTTTTGGAGACCAAACTGATATTGAATGGTGGAGAAAATATAAACTACCATTAAAATATATTTTCACAGCTGATGGAAGAATAGATGAAAAAGTTCCAACCTATGGTGGGTTAAAAATTAAAGAAGCAAGACAAAAAATAATAGAGGACTTGAATGAGGGCGGATTTGTAGTCAAAGTAGAGGACTTAGAACATGAAGTTCAAACTCATGAAAGATGCGGAAAAGAAGTTGAATATGCAGTAATGAAACAATGGTTTATTGATTTAATGAATCATAAAGAAGACTTCTTAAAAATAGGAAATGAAATAAAATGGCACCCAGAATATATGCATTCAAGATATGAAGAATGGGTTAATAATGTAGCTTGGGATTGGTGTATTTCAAGACAAAGATTTTTCGGAGTTCCATTCCCAGTATGGTATTGTAAAGATTGTGAAACACCAATATTTGCAAGAAAAGAAGACTTGCCAGTAAATCCTTTAGTAGATAAGCCAAAAGTTGATAAGTGTCCAAAATGTGGATGCAAAGAGTTTATTCCAGATACAGATATAATGGATACTTGGGCAACTTCTTCTGTAACACCACTTATTAATATGAGATATGGTGAAGAAGAAAATTATGAAGATATTTTAAAGCCAATGAGTTTGAGAACAAATGCAAGTGAAATTATTAGAACTTGGGATTTCTATACAATAGTAAAAAGTTTCTATCACTTTGGACAAAGACCATGGGACAATGTTATGATTTCTGGATTTGTTATGGCTAGTAAAGGTGAAAAAATCAGCAAGAGTAAAGGCAACAGCAAAGTTGAGCCAATTGATTTGATAAAACAATATTCTGCAGATGTAATTAGATATTGGGCTGGAACAGGTAGACTTGGAACTGATATTGTATACAGCGAAGAAACTTTACTTCGTGGAAAGAAATTAGTAAATAAAATTTGGAATGTTGCTAAATTTATTGAAATGCATTTACAAGATTATGAGGACAAAGAAATAACAAATTATGAATACATCGACAGATGGATTTTAGGTAGATTCCAAGAGATGGAAAAGCAATTTGTAGGCTACTTAGATGAATATGAAGTTGGATTAGCATTAAATGTATTAGAAAAATTCTTCTGGGAATTCTGTGACAACTATATAGAAATAGTAAAACATAGATTATATAGACCAGAAGAATTCGGACAAGAAGCTAGATATAGCGGACAAAAAACAATTCATACATTATTATATAAATTATTACAAGACTTTAGTATATTCTTCCCATTTATTACAGAGGAAATATTCCAAGAATTGTATCATTCAGCTAAGTCAATTCATAATACTGAAATAAAATTATTAGATTTCAACTTTGAAAATGAAATAAAATTAGGTGATAAAATAGTTGAAATAATAAGCCTTGCAAGGGGAGAAAAAACAAATAACAATGTATCACTAAAAACACCTATTAAAAATTTATCAGTTGGAGTAAGTAAAGAATTAAAACAAGCTATAGAAGAATCAATAAAAGACTTTAAAGCAACACTATTTATAGAAAACTTAGAAATGAGTGAAATAGATGAAGGCTATAAAGTAAATAATATTGAGCTTAACTTAGAAGCAGAAGAAAATAAATAAAGTTTATTTGTCGAAAGCTTATCATAATACGACAAAACTTACTATGGAAATAAGTGGAAAAAGAGACTATAATATTTATAGTCTCTTTTTTGTGTGTAATATTGTTTTAAAACATATAAAAACAAAAGATGAGAAATTAAAATAAAGGAGGAAAAAATGTGATTTCAGAATATTGTAAAGAAAAAAGAACTTTAATAATAAAAGTGACTGAGGAAATTGACCAGCACACTGCGGACAAGCTAAGAAGAAATATAGATAATGATATTGCAATTTATAGTCCACAAAAGGTACAATTTGACTTTGATGGAATAGAATTTATGGATAGTTCAGGAATAGGTATGGTGCTTGGAAGATATAAAATGGTAAAAATGCTAGGAGGAAATTTTGAAATAATAAATGCAAACAAAAGGCTAAAAAAAATATTTGATATGAGTGGGGTTTCAAGAATTATTGAAATCAAAGAATCTAATGATGAGGAGGGAGAAATAAATGAAGGGGTTATATGATAATGAAATGAAATTAGAATTTGCTAGCAAAACTTGCAATGAAGCATTTGCAAGAGTTGCAGTAGCGGCATTTGTATCACAGTTAGACCCTACAATAGATGAACTTTCAGACATAAAAACTGCAGTATCAGAAGCTGTTACCAACAGCATAATTCATGGATATGACAGCGAAGACGGAGTAGTCAAAGTGGAAGCGAAAATTTACATAGACACTGTTCAAATAGAAATATCAGATAGTGGAAAAGGAATTGAAAATGTAGAATTGGCAATGAGACCGCTATATACATCAAAACCTAATTTAGAAAGGTCTGGAATGGGATTTACAATAATGGAAAGTTTTATGGATGAAATCGAAGTAGAATCTGCAATAGGTTTTGGAACAAAAGTAACAATGAAAAAGAAAATTGAAACGAAAGCAGAAGAAAGAAAAGAAGAAAAAGCAGAAGAAATAAAAAATATTATGCAAGCATAAATTATAGGGAGATGCTACATGGAAGAAAAACTAAAGAAGAAAATTTTACAAGCACAGCAAGGAAACAAAGAAGTGCTTAATGAACTTGTAGTAGAAAATAAAGGTCTAATAATAAACTCTGCGAGAAGATTTGAAAACAGAGGATATGAACTTGATGATATTTATCAAATTGGAGCAATAGGCTTTATTAAGGCGGTGCAAAAATTTGACTTTTCATACGATGTGATGTTATCAACTTTTGCAGTAACCTACATAATAGGAGAAATAAAAAGATTTTTAAGAGATAATGGACCAATAAAAATATCTAGGCAAATAAAAGAACTTTCCAAAAAAATTAATTTAGAAAAACAAAACAATCCAGATATATCAATAGAAGAACTGGCACAAAGATTAAAAGTAGATAAAGAAGAAATAATATTGGCATTAGATAGTGAAAACTGCATAAAATCTATTTATGAACAAACAGACGAAGACGAAATTCCTTTAATAGATAAATTAAGTTCTAAAGAAAATAGTGAAGAAAGCATAATAAACAAATTAGCATTAAAGCAATGCATTAATAATTTAAATCCAAGAGAAAAGAAAATAATATTTTTAAGATATTATAAATGTCAAACACAAAAGAAAGTTGCAGACATTATAGGAATAAGCCAAGTGCAAGTTTCCAGAATAGAAAAGAGAATTTTAGAAAATATGAGTAAGGAATTAAAAGAGGCATAATGAAAAAAATAATTATATTGTTTATAGGATTTATATTATTAATTTTTTTAATACCAGCCTTTTTTTCGCACCCCGCAATACAAGCAAGTATAGAGGTGGTTGAAAATGAAGTAGAAGAAGCCCAAATTAGCAATGCTGAAAATTATGATTATAAAGAATTTTCAACAATAAAATTACTACATAAAGCTGATGGAACAGTGGAAGAAATGACATTAGATGAATATTTGCTAGGAGTAGTTTCAAGTGAAATGCCAGCCGACTTTGAGCAAGAGGCATTGAATGCTCAAGCAATAGTTGCACGAACTTATACAATATATAAAATTAAAAATGGGAGAAAACACCCAGAAGCGGATATATGTGATGATTCCAACTGCTGTCAAGCATGGATAACAAAAGAAAATAGAATGGCAAGATGGGAAGAAAATGTGAGAAATGAAAATTGGACAAAAATTGAAAATGCTGTAAACTCAACAAAAGGAAAAGTAATTACATATAACGGAGAAATCATAGATGCTTTTTTTCACTCTAATAGTGGAGGAATGACGGAAACACCTGCCGAGGTTTGGGGAGGAACAAACTATCCATATTTGCAACCTGTATCAACAACAGGAGAGGATGCTTATTCACAATATAGTTCGGAAGTAATTTTAAGTAAAGAAGAATTTAAAAATAAAATTTTAGAAAAACACCAAGATTTAGTGATAGATTTTTCACAAGAAAATTGTATTGAAATATTAGAATATACAACATCTAATAGAGTAAAAACATTAAAAGTAGGAAATCTTAATTTATCTGGAGTTGAAATACGAACTATATTAGGACTTAAATCAGCAAACTTTAACTTCAGCTTTGAAGGAGATAATATAAAATTTACTGTAATAGGCTATGGACATGGAGTTGGTATGAGTCAAACTGGAGCTGATAGTATGGCAAAACAGGGAAGTAATTATGAAGAAATAATAAAACATTTCTATACTGATGTAGAAATAGTAAATCTTTAATCCAAGTGTATATTTGGATTAAAGATTTTTAGTTTCCTATAATATGTATATTAAGCTAAAAAATGGAAATAATTGAATTAAGAAATTTTTTAGGAGGATATATATGAGGGAAGATAAAAAAGATGAGAAAATTGTTAATAGAAAGTGGATAAGTATAGTTGGATTTATTATTTCCATAGGTTTGTTACTTACAGCTATTGTACTATCAGCAAATGAAGAAAAAATTTCAAGAGAAACTAGAATAAATAGAAATGAAATAAGTCCATCGGTCTCTGAACAAGCAAGTTCAGAAATAACAAGAACTTTAAATGAAATTAAAAACGAAATAATAGGGGATAATTCAGTAAATGAGGAACAAGTAAATGAAGTAAATAAAGAAAATGATGAAAATCAAGAAAATAATGAGAATAAGAGCGAAACAAACGAAGTAGCGGAAGTTTCAAATAATGAAAACAAAGAAGATTTAACTAGTCAAACAATAGGAAATTCTTTAAGCGAAGAATTGACCAATGAACAATTTATAAAACCAGTAGATGGAGAACAAATAACAAATTATTCAATGGAAAGTTTAATCTATTCAAATACACTTCAAGAATGGATGACACATAGAGGAGTAGATATTAAAGTAGATAAAACAACTGTAGTTAAAGCATCTGCAGGAGGAACTATAAAATCTATAAAAGAAGACCCAAGGTATGGTTTAAGTATAACTATAGAACATGAAAATGGCTTTCAAACAGTTTATTCAAGCCTATTAAGTTCAGAATTTGTAAAAGAAGGAGACAAAGTAGAGCAAGGTCAATCAATTGGAACAGTAGGAAATTCAGCTGTATTTGAATCAGCAGACGGAAGCCATTTGCATTTTGAGATGCTTAAAGATGGAGAATATGTAAATCCAGACATATATATAAAGTAAAATTACAGAAAAAATAAACATAATTAAAAAATGGGCGAAAATACAACAAAAAACAAAATGTAACATATTTGTAACATTGCTCCAAAACCTCTGCGGTTCTAAGAATATAAGGAACAGATAAACATAATTTTCATTGACTTTTTTCGACAAAAATGATAATTTTTAAACATCATAAGAAAAAAGTAGGTGATTAAATGATTTACCAAGAGGATATTACAAACTTACAAACAGACATCAAGGAAAAAATTGGACAAAAGATAATTGTAAAAGGGTCTCTAGGAAGAAGTAGGTCGTTTGAAAAGGAAGCAACAATAGAAAAAGCTTACCCTAACATTTTTGTGGTTAAGTATGATGAAAACGAAAGAAATGTTTCTTACCAATATAAAGATGTATTAACTAGAACAGTTGAAGTTGATGTATTTGATGGAGAAAGTTATAGCCCACTAATTCCACCATTAGTAAAACCTCAAAAGAAAGTTAGTGCCTCATTATAGTTAAAGTAAAATAAGGTAGCATAAAAGCTACTTTATTTTTTTTGCATATTCTATTTTTATAGGCATATATTTAAGTAAAAGTAAGGAGGTAAAATATGGCTATAAAGTTGGAAAAAAGTAAACTAGCTGTCAATCAGGTAATTACAAACAAAACAGAAAATATAGAATTAAATGGAGATTGTATTGTTCCTGATGTAAAACCGGACATACTAGAAATTGTAGGAACAAGTGGAGTAGTAAATATATACAAAAAAGAAGTTATGGATGGAAAAGTTAGAGTAGATGGTTCTGTTAGCGTATTTGTAATGTATATAGGAGATGATGGAAAAAATAGAGGAGTAAGGAGTATTAATCATTCAATTGATTTTTCACAAAGTTTTATTGTAGATGGCGTATCATCTGATATGAATGAAAACATAGAAGTAAGAGCAGGGGCAATAGATTGTAAAATAATAAATGAGAGAAAAATTAATTTAAAAGCAAATTTAGAGTTTGAAATTACAATTCTAGCAAATAGCAATATTGAATTTGTTAATACAGTAGATTTAAAAGACATACAAAAACTAGAAAAAACAGTTCAGGTAAACTCTGTTTTAGGAGTAGGGCAAACAAGAACTGTAACAAAAGAAACAATAAATATAAATAGTGCAGATAATTTAGCAGAAATTTTAAAAGTAAATAGTGAAATTGGAAATAGAAGCATTAAAATTAGTTACAATAAAATTTTAACAAAAGCAGATATAAGGCTTAAGATTTTATATTCAACCGAAGATGGAAGAATAAATACTGTAAGTGCAAAATTCCCAATAATGGGCTTTATTGATATGCAAGACATTAGTGAAAACAATCCGTGTGAATATGATTTTGAAATTAGAAATATGGTCATTAAACCTAATAGCACAGAAGAACATTCAATATATGTAGAAATAGAAGTAGGAGTAAATGCTACAGCCTATGAAAACAAAGAAATAAATGTAATCGAAGATTTGTATAGTCCAAGTAAAAATTTAAAATTTGAACAAATGAACATCAAGATGTTACAAAATAAATCCATTTATGAAGGAAGTTATAATATAAATCAAAAAGAATTATTGGATATAGGAGACGAAAAAGTATACGATATTGATACAACAGTTTCAATAACAGATACAAGAGTAAACGATAATGAAGTCTTTATCAGTGGCAATGTAAATCTAGCATTTATATGTTCTACAAATGGTATGACTGGAATGCAAACGAGAAAAATTGATATACCTTATGAAACAAAAATTGCATGTAATGGCATATCAAGTAAAGCAAATGTAAAAATCAAAACTGTTGTAAACTCACAAGACTTTAACATACTCCCTGGAGGAGAAGTAAACATCAAATTAGACTTAGGATTTTATATAGTATCTGCAAATGACATTGATTTAAAACTAGTAAGTAAGGTTGAAGAATATGAAAATGAATTAGTAGATGACTATAATATGGTCATATATCAAGTACGACCAAATGATAGCCTATGGAAAATAGCCAAGACTTTTAATAGTACAGTCCAAAGTATAATAGAAACTAATAATTTGCAAAATGATAAAATATTTCCGGGAGACCAATTATTTATAGAAAAATATATGGGGTAAAATGGATAAAATATATTCAAGATTTAGGTTACCAAGAATAGTAGGAGCTTCTAGGTTAGACAACAGAAAAAAATTCTTGTTAGTAATATTGTTAATAATCTTAATAGCGTATATAACAGCTGTTAAGATTATTGATGTTATAAATCCAATGCTCGAAAGGTATGCACGAACTTATGCTAGGGCAACAGCGAATAAATTAGCAAATGAAGCAACTAGCCAGAGCATGCAAAATATGACATATCAAGATTTGTGTGAAATTGAAAAAGACGAATCAGGAAATATAAAATTAATGAAGCTTAATGTAATCAATGTAAACAAAATATGCACAGATATAGGATTAAAAGTGCAAGAAAATCTTAATAATAGTTTATCAAGTAGTTTTAAAATAAGGTTGGGCAGTTTGACTGGAAATAGAATACTAGCTGGAAAAGGACCAAATATAGAAATAGACATGGAAACAGTAGGGGACATACAAACAAATATAAAATCAGAATTTTCAAGTCAAGGAATAAATCAAACTTTGCATAGGATATATATAGACATAAATTGTAGTATAAGTATTTTAACACCATATAAGGACACAGAGGAAAAAATAAATCTTCAAGTGCTTCTTGCAGAAGCAGTAATAGTTGGAAACATACCAGACACTTATTATAACTTAAATGGAATGAGTCAGGGAGATACACTCAATGTTTTAGAATAAAATTAAACTTCTATATATTTGATAAATAAATAATGATATTTTTTATTAAATTAATTGTATTATCATGAAAGTAATAATTATAAATAAAAAGCCTAGTAGCTGTTACTACTAGGTTTTCTAATAATTTTTTATTTTTAATCTTTTAATAATATTCTAATAATTTGCTATTACTATTTATTATTTTCCTATTTTGCATTTTTAGCAACTTTACAAATTTCTGAAAAAGCTTTGCTATCATTTACAGCTAAATCAGCTAACATTTTTCTATTAACTGTAACATTAGCTTTCTTTAGTCCTGCAACTAAAGTGCTATAAGTCATTCCATTTAATCTTGCAGCTGCATTAATTCTTATAATCCACAATCTTCTGAAATCACTTTTTTTATCTTTTCTTCCAACGAAAGCATAGTTTCCAGATTTCATAACAGCTTGTTTAGCTTGTCTAAATCTGTAACCTTTAGCTCCATAATAACCTTTAGCTCTTTTTAATATTTTTTTATGTTTTTTTCTTGTAATAACTGCTGTTTTTACTCTTGCCATTTATATTCACCTTCCTTTTTAATTACCATAAGGTAGTAATTTTTTTACATGTTCTTTACATGTTTTATCAACATATGCGTTTTGAACGCTTCCACTTGCTTTTTGTCTGTTTGTTTTATTTGCTAATAAATGTCTTCTATTAGCTTTAGTTCTTTTTACTTTTCCAGTAGCTGTGTAATGATATCTTTTTTTTGCAGCTTTATTTGTTTTTAATTTTGGCATAACAAAATCCTCCTTGTAAAATAAATATATAATTATTTAGTTTTAAAAACTAATAATAAACAAAATAATTTATGATTTTTTAGATAGAATTATGAACAAATTCTTTCCTTCTAAAACAGGTTTCTTTTCAGGCACTGCAACATCTTGAAGTAAATTGATAATATTGTTTAAAACTTCTTCACCTTGTTTTATGTAATTCATTTCTCTGCCTCTGAATCTTACAGTAAATCTAACTTTATTACCATCTTCTAAGAATTTTGTGGCATTCTTGACTTTAAAATCAAGGTCATGACTATCAATATTAGGTGTAATTCTAATTTCTTTTACTTCAAAAGTTTTAGCTTTTTTTCTAGCCTCTTTTTCCTTTTTAGCTTGTTCAAATTTAAATTTTCCATAATTCATAATTCTACAAACTTTTGGGTCATTATTTGGAGCAACTAAAACTAAGTCTAACTTTTTCTCAAAAGCCAAATCTAAGGCATCATTTAAAGATAATACTCCTAATTTTTGATTATTTTCATCAATAACCTGAACTTTATCTGCTCTAATTTGTTCATTAATAGGTAATTCTTGTTTTATGTTAAAACACCTCCTAAATATATAAAGAAGATTTTATAGAAAGCTATATAATTAACTTCCAAAAAATAAAGATTGGCTACAAACCAATCTACTCCTCAAATTTATAAAAATACATAATAAAATATGAAATTTATAAAAACCTTTTTCTAAGACCGAAGGTCCAGTAGAGGTGAGAAGTAAATCTTCTTCTTTAAATCACAATATTAATAATACACTATTTTTGCCTATATGTCAATATTTTATTACAAAATTTTTTTCTTTAAGGTATTTACTTAAAGAAATATTTATAAAAGAATTATAACAATAAAAAGCTAAAATATCAATAAAAAATGAAAATAAAAATGAAAACGGAAAAAATAAATAATAATATAAAAAAGTAAAAAAATAAAAAATCAAAAAAGTTTGAATTAATTGAAATAAATAGTATTCCAACAATTTTAATTTTTTCCTTAAGTAAATACCTTAAAGAAAAATGCAAAGGAGCTTGAAAGTATGAAAAACAAAGGAATAACACTAGTTGCACTAGTAATAACAATAATAATTATGTTAATATTAGCAGGAGTAACACTAAGACTAACACTAGGAGATAATGGACTATTTAAAATGGCAAAAAATTCAGTAAAGGCGTATGAAGAATCATCAGAAAAAGAAGAAGAAGGCTTAGATAAAATAATGGATGAATTAAACCATCTAAATCCAGAAGATGCAGGAAAAGAGGTAGAGGTACCAAAGAAAGAAAAAGATAAATGGGACTTAGCAAAAGTAACACCAACAGCAGATGGAAAAGGAAATACAATACCAGTACCAAAAGGATTTTATTATGCAGGAGGCAACATAGATACAGGATTTGTAATCTCAAGTGCAAGTGGAGATGATTTAAGTAATAAAGCAGGAGGAAATCAATTCGTCTGGATACCATGTACAGCTAAGCAGTACACAGATGCACAAAATGATGTAATGGAATTTAAGTGGTCGTCAAATCCTGAATATAAAGATAACGGAGATGATGATTATACAGGACCAGCAGGAGGAGGACAAGGAACCGATTGGAGTGACAACTATGAACCAGAAGATATAACTAGTATAATTGGAAGGTATGGAGCAGATGCAAAAGCAACAATAAGTGAAATAACATCAAATTGGGAAAATAAACAAACAGAAGTAGCAGAACAAAGTATAGAAAAATACGGCGGATTTTATATAGCAAGGTATGAAGCCGGAATACCAACAGAAGCCATAAGTTTTTATACATCTGGTAGTGGCGATTTAACATATAAAAGAGATACAGTATCAGGAGGAGAAAGAGGAGCAACGAATAAAGCAGGACTTGATTTAGTAAAAGATTTAAAACCAGTAAGCAAAAAAGGAGTACAAGCATGGAACTGGATAACACAGCCAAATGCAAAAATAGTAGCAGAAAACATGTATAAAGGAAACGGTAGTGTAGGAAGTTATTTAGTAGATAATGGAGCATGGAATGTAATATGTAATAGGTTTAACAACATATTAGGAACCAGTGAGGAAAAAGAAAACCAAGGAAAAACGATAAACAATTCAACAGCATGGGGAAATTATTATAATAATAAAACAACCGATTATAGCAAAATAAATGGCCTATGGGCATTATGGGGCTGGGTAAATAATGCATGGGTAGTACCAACAACATATAAAAACGGAAATGTTGATGTTAAACCTGATGGACAATTTACAGGAAGTACAGGAACTGGAGTAAATAGAATAGAATTAGCAACAGGTGCAAGTGACGATTTTAAGTTATATAATATCTATGACATGGCAGGAAACATGTGGGAGTGGACAACAGGACATAATATAAAAAATGGTACCATGTTCGTTGTTCCTCGCGGCGCCTGCTTCGACAATGCAGGAGGAGACCGCCCAGTCGTACGCGCGAACGGTCACGATGTACTTACCTCTTACAGCTACAATGCGGGCTTTCGTGTCGTGCTTTATATAAATTATTTATAATGATGAGAAAAAGCAGTAAAACAATTTCATTTATTACTGTTTTTTTCTTATTTAAAAATTTTTATAAAAAATTATAAAAAACTATTGACAAAATATCAATATAATTATAAAATAAAAATCGAACAAAGGTTTTAAGAACAAATATACGAAAATCAAACAATTACAATTTCACAAAAGCTGTAATAGAAGCACGAAAGGAGATATTTATTATGAAAAACATAAAATATCAAAATAAAACAATTGCATATACAGTAAGCAAAGCTAGAATAAAAAATTATTATATCACAATTGAAAATGGTGAAGTTGTAATTAAAGCACCATGGTATGCAACTCAAAGTCAAATTCAAAGTGTAGTTGAAGAAAAAAGAGAATGGATAATGAGAAAGCTTGAAGAATATAAAATCTCTCCAAGAAAAGCAAAAGAGTATGCAGATGGTGAAAGATTTCAAATATTAGGAGAAAGCTATTATTTAAATATATACTACAAGAATATAAATAATGCTATTCTTAATGTTGAAGATGGAAAAATAGTTATAATTCTACCTTTAGATTATGCTGACCAAGATAATACAGAGCAAATTAAAAAGATGATAGAAAAAATGTATTACATGGTTGCTGAAAAGGAAGTAGAACAAGCCTTTGAGAAAATGAGAAATTTAGTAGGATTGGCACCAGAGGAATACAGAATTAGAAAAGTAAAGTCAGTATGGGGAAGTTGCTCATCAAATAGAAAAATTACTATAAATCAAAACTTGGTAATGTATAGTAGAAAAGCCTTAGAGTATGTTGTATTACATGAAATTTGTCATTTAAAATATATGAATCATTCAAAAAAGTTTTGGGCAATGGTTGAAAAATATATGCCAGATTACAAAGAAGCAGAAAAGGAACTAAAAAAATAATCTCTTATAATGAAAAAAGGTGATAACACAAGCTATCACCTTTTTTCTTCAACAAATATATTCTTTGCTTCATCTTTTCTAATGGCAATAATGCTACCTCTAAATTCATAAGCAGTAGGGTCACCTAAAGGAGAGCGAAAAGTAGGTGTAATTGGCGTGTTTTTAACTAACCCTAAATCTAACAATCTTCTTTCAAGGATTCCAGAACATTTAATACTTTTTATATTGCCAGTGCAATTTAATGGTAATTTATCTAAGCTAAGCATTTAGGCACCTCTATTTAAATATTTTGATATATAATATATTATGCAATCATTGACATAATTGTTATAATGAAATAAAATAATGATAAATTGACAGAAGCAAAAATCATGTAACAGAAGCAAAGACAAAATCAATCAAAAAACAAGAACTTAGAAACAAAGATAATGCAAAAAACAAAAGCAAAAAAGCCAAAACTTAAAAATTAAAAAGAAAAAATAAGGAGGAAAGAAAATGGATAAAATTAGAGGATTTGAAATTGCAAAAGGTTTTGAGGATAAAGGAATAAACTTACCAGAAAGAAAAACAAAATATTCAGCAGGATATGATATAGAAGCAGCAGAAGATTGCATTATTCCAAGCTTCAAAAAGGGAATGGCTCCAACACTTGTAAAAACAGGACTTAAAGCATATATGCAAGAAGATGAATATTTAAAAATATGCAATAGAAGTTCTAAT
>CANQXO010000014.1 GCA_947627825.1 uncultured Clostridia bacterium | reverse complement strand
GGGTCCCATCTTCTTGTTTGATGTCCAAAATGAACACCTGCTTCTAGTAATTGTTTCATTGCAACTACTGCCATTTTAATTTCCTCCTTTTTGTTTTGTTCCTCCACAAATTTCAAACATGAGAAACTACCTTTTTGTAGGCATCAGTTTTTCACTCCATTTGTGTGTGTATTTTTCAACGCTTAATATTTTATCAAATTTTTAGCAAAAATGCAATAGTTTTTTTGAAAATTTTGGGCTTATTACTTATATTTCTTAGAGTTGTTAAAAAATTGTTAAAAGTAAATATTACAATTATATTAAATTTTTAACTTTTTATTTCATTTTTCGACAGTATGTGATAGTATTAACTTGTCAAAAGGAATTTGTACCTTTTATTAATCAAATTATAGGTATAGGAAGGATTGTGAAACTATGAATTTTAATAAATGTATTCGCTGTGGCTGTTTCTTTTCTTCTGAAGATTTGGTATGTCCTAATTGCCAGACTAAAGATGAAGTAGACAAAAATTTTTTAAGAAGTTTTCTTGCAAATAATGATATTCCAGAAAGTGCTGAAAGTCTAGCTTTTCAATCTGGAATAGATATAAAGAATATTAATAGGTTTATGCAGACTAAAGAATTTTCTTCTTTAAAAAGTTCGTTTGAAAATATAAAAAATGAAAATGTTAATTTATAATTAAAATTTTATTCGAATATTTATTTTTAAAATGTAATTTTAAGATGTAAAAAGAAACTTGAAAATCAAGTTTCTTTTTGATTTATTTTTATATATCCAATTTCATTTTTGTACATTTCATTTATTATTTGCTTTATATCTTTTCCTTTGACTCTAGTTATATGTCCTCCATTTGTGTATTCGTGATATGGAGCTTCTATTTTTATTTTTTTCGTAAATTCACATTCTTTTGGTAATTCGAATGATAGTGTGTATCTTTCTTTATCTGTAACATTTTTGATTTTGCCAAATATAACTCTGTCTAATTCCAACAATTCTTTAGCTGTTTCTGAATTATAGTCTCCTCCTAATATAAAATTAAGATTATATTTTCGTGAATATTCATCAACTTTTTTTCTCATTTTTGTTACGATTTTTAATCCTAATTCTTGTGATTTTTTACTTTCTTCGTGATTTTTTCCAGTTAGAAGTATTAAACACTCATTTAATCCTAAGAAAGATATTTTCATACATCCTTGCTTTAACACTTTTTTTACCTTGTCATCTTCTTTAAGTTTTTCTGAGTCAAACCATATTGTTTCCTTCATTAAAAATGGAAAGTTGCTTACTTTTTTATTGCCTTGTATTTCCATTCTTTCAATTAATTGGTCTTTTATCAATTCCATTTTTGCTTCTAATTCTGCAAAGAAATCATCTATATTATCTTTATGTTTTAATGCTATTCTTGGTAAATTGATTGTAGTTGTTGATAATACTCCTCTCCCTGCTGTAAGCTGTTTTCCTTCGTCTACAAAATTATCTATTACTCTTGTTCCATTTCTCAAATATGCAACTTCTGTATCAAAGTCTCCTTCTTTATAAAATTGTGCATTAAATTGTGCATCTAAATTTGAAAATGTTATTTTTCTGTCTTTTTCTACTATTTTACATGCAAGTTCTAATAAATCATGATTTGGTGTATTTTTTTCAAAGTTTACTCCTTTTTTTACCTTAAATACAACTATTGGTGATACTGCTTCTTTATTCTGTCCTACTCCTTTTTCTATTGCTAGTAAAAAGTTTTTTGTTATAAGCCTTCCTTCTGCTGATGTATCTGTTCCTAAATTAATTGTTGTCAATTTTGAGTTACATATACTATTTAAATTATGTACAAAGGCTTCCATTGACTGATATGTTATATCATTTGTTTTTTGAAGCGCTTTTTTATAAACAATTCTAAACATTCTTTTTAGTTCTTCTGCGCCTCTTGTAAATTTATAAAAGTCTTCGATATCAAAATCTATTGTATTTAATTTGTCTATTTCCCTTTCTATACCGTTTATTGCAATAAATTTATCATAATCAGTATATTCAAGTATGTCATATACTGTTTGCCTAAATTCTTTTTTGAAAGTTCTTAATACTCCCGGTGCCATATAATAATCAAGTGCAGGTATTCCTTGCTCTCCACTTTGGTCTTTTTGAGTTTCTGATAGTGCGATTATTGCAAGCATTGCATACGATAATATACTTTTAGGTTCTCTCATAGAACTATTTTTTGTTGAGAATCCATCTGTAAATAATTTTTCTAGATTTATTTGTACACTTTCTGTTGTTCCCATTGGATAAAATTCTAAATGATTTATAAATATATCCCCATTTTCATGTTCGTTAGAAAGTTTTTCCTTCATTAAATATGATGTTGTAAATTCTTCTGATACTGTCATTCCATAAGCTTCAACTGTTTGCAAAGCATTTTTTGAATTTCCTACACTATCATTTGTTTCTTTTGTATTAAGTCCTAATTTTTCTAGTGCTTTTAAAAATTTATGTTTTCTTTTTTCTTCAAAAAATATTTCTCTCGATTGTGCTCTTTTTTCTCTGTATTCTTTAAAAGATTTAAAAACATCTTCGTAGTTGTTTTCTTTTAATTGTTGTTCTATTAAATCTTGTATTTCTTCAATTTTTATTTTTTCTTTTTTTGCTTGTTCTATTTTTTCTATTACTTTGTTATAAACCTTGTTTACATCATCTTCATCATATTTTCCTTCTATACTGTCAAATCCTTTTTTTATTGCTAATGCGATTTTTGTACCATCAAATGTGACTTTTTTTCCATCCCTTTTTACAACAGTTATATTATTTAATTTTTCTTCCATGTTTCAAGGTTCCTTTCCATTTTATAATTATCCGCCCATATTTTTTAGCAATCTTTTTATATTTCTAATTTATTTCTACAATATTTTTTTCTAAGATTTCTTGTGCTTTTTGTTCATCGTCTGAATGTATGTATCCTAATATATCGCCTTCTGATACTGCATCTCCAACCTTTTTATTAAACACAAATCCAACTCTTGGGTTTATGCTATCTTCCTTTTTTTCTCTACCTGCACCTAGATAACAAGCTAATTTTCCAACTGTTAGTGCATCTATTTTTGTAACAGTTCCGTTTTTTCTAGATACTATTGGAACAATATACTTGGCTTTTTCAAATTTGTCTGTGTCTTCTATATATGAAATGTCTCCTCCCTGATTTTGTATCAGTTGCAAAAATTTTTCATAAGCTTTTCCATTTGTGATATTTTCCATAATTAAATTTTTACCTTCTTCTAAGCTCGTTGTTTTTCCTGCTAGAACTAACATATTTGCACCTAATTCTTGGATTATATGTTTTATATCTTCTGGCATATATTTATTTTTTAATATATCTATTGCTTCAATAACTTCTAATGTATTTCCTACAGCATATCCAACTGGTTCATTCATATCAGTTATTACGCAAACGGTTTCCTTGTTTGCTAGCCTTCCTATTGCTGTCACAATTTTTGCTAGTTTTTCCGCATCTTCTTTTGTTTTCATAAATGCTCCGCTTCCGCAAGTTACATCTATTACAATTTTATTTGCTCCTGCTGCTATCTTTTTGCTCATTATACTTGATGCAATAAGTGGAATGCTTTCGGTGCAAGCGATTGCGTCTCTTAATGCATAAATTTTTTTATCAGCTGGTGCTAAATTCATTGTTTGTCCCATTAAGCTAATTCCATTTTTTCTTACATTTTCCTTAAATTCATCTATTGATATTGAAGTGTTATAACCAGGTATTGCTTCTAATTTATCTATTGTTCCACCTGTAAATCCCAAGCCTCTGCCTGACATTTTTGCAACTGGTATTCCTAATGAGGCTATAACTGGCATTAATATTAATGTTATTTTATCTCCGACTCCTCCTGTACTATGTTTGTCAATTACTTCTCCTAGTTCAGATAAATCAAGTATATCGCCTGATTGTGCCATAGCAAGTGTCAAATTTGTTATTTCTGTATCATTCATTCCATTGATATATATTGCCATTACTAATGCTGATGCTTGATAGTCTGTTATTTCTCCTTTTGTATAACCGTCTATAAAATATTCTATTTCTTCTTTTGTAAGTTCTAATTTATCTCTTTTCTTTGCAATTATCTCTTGTATATTCACTTTTTATTCCTCCTATTTTTATACAAAATGTGTAATAAATGTTTTTCTGTGTATTGGTGTTGGTCCATATTTTTTTAGTGCTTCTATATGTTTTGCAGTACCATAACCTTTATGAGAATTGAACCCATACTCTGGATATACTTCATCCCATTGTTTCATTATTCTATCCCTTGTAACTTTTGCTATTATAGATGCACATGAAATCGAGTAACAAGTTGCATCTCCTTTAATTATTGATTGGTATGGAATATTGTATGTATCAATTTCTCTTAGAGCATCTGTAATTATCATATCTGGTTTTTCTTTTAATTTTTCTATTACTTCACCAAGTGCTAAGTGTAGTCCTTTTTTGGTGGCATTTAAGATATTTATTTCGTCAATATCTTTTTCTGACACAATTCCTACTCCCCAAGCTAAAGCTTCTTCAGTTATTTTGTCGTAAAGAATTTCTCTCCTTTTTTCTGTAACTTTTTTTGAGTCATTTACCCATTCAATTTTTGATTCTGGTTTCATTACCACAGCGCCAACAACAACCGGTCCAGCTAATGGTCCTCGTCCGGCTTCATCTATTCCACAAATAAATTTGTAGCCTTCATTATATAAGCTTGCTTCAAATTTTTTTAGATTGTTTAGCCTTTCTTCTTCTTTTTCTTTCAATTTATTTTCCTCTCTGTTTTTTATACATTTGATTTTCCTACACATTTAAAGTTTTTGCTTTTAATGTCTTTGCTTTTATATTAAGAATTTTTTATATATTTTTATTTAATTTTTATTCGCTGATTTCAGATAATTTGTATTTCCCTTGATAGCCTTTTGTAATGATTATTATATCTTCATCATAATTTACTAAATAATATGAGCCTTCTTCATTTTCAATTTCTAAGTTCAACTGTTTTAAGTTTTCATTGTTTAAGCAATAATATTTTTCATAACTAGCTTCTTCTATTATGTTTAGTGCTTTAAAATTGTTTATAATTTCATCATCTGGCATTTCTGATATTTTTGTTCCTACAAACGATTCAGTATTTTTTTCTACAATAGATTTTTGTTTTAAAACTCTGGTTGCTCCTTGTATTAAAAGCATATTTGCTTTTATATCCTCATCTTTTTCATCATTTACATTTCTATTAATTAAGAATACTGCACCTATTATTAGCCCCACTATAACTATTACTATAATTATTATTCCGACAATTCCTAATCCTTCTTCTTTTTTCATTTTTACCTCTACATTCTAAAATTAAATTATAAAATATATCATCAAATTAATTATGCAAGCTATATTCTATAATTATTTGCTCAAAATAATCTTTATTTACTTATATAATATTTATCTTCAATATTCAAGTATTTAATGCTAAAAAGTAACTAAAATGTAACAGCTTGTTCACATTTTTTTCACAATTGTGGAGTAATATAATTATATAGAAAAAGACTTAATTGTCTATATTTAAAATGAAAGGACTTATTTAATTATGGAAGAAAAGAAAAATTTTGTTGAAGTAAAATCATCTGAAAGTAATAATTTTAGTTCTGCAAAAACTAGTAAAAGTCATTTTAGCTTTAGTAGAAATGTTATTTTACCTTTTATTAGTGGTATTGTTGGAGCCGGAGTTGTTTTAGGTGTTTGCTACAATGTTCCTTATGTAAAGAAACAATTTTTAGGACTTGATAATAGTTCTAATTATTCAAATAGTAGTCAAGTTGAAATTAATACTAATCAAGTTTCACTTTCTAATTTTTCTGATACAGGAGTTTATGTATCTAAAAAAGTATTACCTTCAATCGTTGGTATTAGTGTAGAATACTCTGTTAGTACAATTTTTTCAAGAGTTTCATCTACTGCTACCGCTGAAGGTTCTGGTGTAATTATAAGTGAAGATGGATATATTTTAACAAATAATCATGTTATTAATAGTTCATCTAATTCATCTAGCCTATATTACACTGTTGGAGATGCTACAAAAATAACAGTATCACTATATAATGACGACACTAAATATGAAGCTAAAGTAGTTGGTACTGACGAGCAAACAGATTTAGCTATTATTAAAATTGATAAAAGTGATTTAGTTGCTGCAGAACTTGGAGATTCTGATGGTATTCAAGTTGGAGAATGGTGTATGGCTATTGGCAATCCTCTTGGAATGCAAAGTAGTGTTACAACCGGTTCTATTAGTGCTTTAAATAGAAAAATCACAGATTCTGACGGCAAATCATTTACTTTAATTCAAACAGATGCTGCTATAAATGAAGGAAATAGTGGTGGTGCTTTAGTAAATAGTAGCGGAAAAGTTATTGGAATTAACACTTTAAAAGCTTCTGGTACTGGTGTTGAAGGATTAGGTTTTGCTATTCCTATTAATTCTACAAAGACTATTACATCTGATTTAATTCAATATAACAAAGTTAAGAGACCTTATATTGGATTTACAGGTAGTGATATTACTGATGAAATTATAAAACAAAATCCTACAGTTAAACTTGTTATTGGTGCTTATGTTAGGTCTATAGAAGATTACTCTCCTGCTGAAAAAGCTGGATTGAAGATTGGTGATATTGTTATAAAAGCTGATGGTCAAGAAGTAAAAACTATGGATGAATTAAATGAGATTAAAAACAAACATCAAATTGGTGATACTATGACTCTAACAATTTCTAGAGATGGTGAAGAAAAAGAATTAACTGTTACTTTAGCAGAACAACCTTAATAAAAACTTTTTAAAATTATTATAATAAAACTTTTATTATAAAAATATAAAATATACATCTTTAGGCTTAATCTTAAAAGCCATAAAATGGGGATTTGAAATAAAACAAACAAATAAACCTTCTTATAATGATTTACTTCATTATAAGAAGGTTTTATTTTTAATATATATATTTTTGTGGATTTACTGCTACTCCATTTATTCTTATTTCAAAGTGTAAATGGTTTCCTGTTGAGTTACCTGTAGAGCCAACCCTTGCAATAGTATCTCCTGCTTTTACTTGTGTTCCCTCTTTTACTAGTAAAGAACTGCAGTGTCCATAGTATGTTTCTACTCCATTTCCATGTTCTATTACTACTAGATTTCCATATCCTCCATTATAACCTGCTGTTTTTACTGTACCATCTGCTACCGCCATTATTGGAGTACCATATCCTACAGCTAAGTCTAAACCGCCATGGGCATGGTCCCTAATGCTTTCTCTACTTCCGTATCTTGATGATATAGTACAAGTTTGAAGAGGTAATGATGCGAGATAAATTCCATTTACTGTTCTTTTATCTCTTGCTTTCTTTTCTTCTAATTGAGCATTTAAGTCTTCTGCTATTTTTGACTTAGCTAGACTTATTGCTTCATCTGATATAGGTTCTTCTAAATATAGTGTAGTTATCTTTAAGTCCGGATTTATTGCACTATAATTACTTTTTAAGTCATTTACTAAATTTTCCGCTTCTTCTAGTGTATTTACGAAAACTGCATCTTCTTCATTTCCATTTGAAACTTCATATACTGAGTATATATTTTTAGTATTTTCTTTTAAAGTAGTTATAACTGAATCTTCATTTACAAGATTTCTCTCAACAAATTCAAATTCAAAACTTACATTATCTAAAGTTACAAATGCCACACTTTCATCACTTGAAGTTAATATATCAGTGTCTATTACATTTTGTAATTCTGTTCTATCATTTACATAGCCTATTTGTTGTTCTCCTAATGTAACCGCATACGCTGGCTTAAATTTTAAAAATATTATGCTTACAATAAATATGATTGATATTGTTACTATTGCATAAATGTTTATTTTTTTCTTCAGTTTCAGGTAATAATCTATTGATTCTTCGTTTAAAATAAATATTCACACTCCTTTTTTGCGGTGCAAAACTAATTATAACATATATTATGCAAAAAAGTCAAGTAAAATATACCAATTATTTATCATTTTGTGATGAATTTTTCTTTAAATCCTCTTTTTTAGGCAAATAACCTTTTTTGTAAAAATGTTCAATATACCCTAGTAGTGCACATATTGCTAAAAATACTGCAAATGCGTAAATATATACATCAAAGTGTGCATCTATATGGCAAATATTTATAATTAATGAACTTACAACTGCCATATATAATAATACTGTTGATAATTTTCCATACCATTTGCTTGATACAACTAGTTGTTTTCCATATAAGAAAGATGCTCCTGATATTAGCACTAATTCTTTTGCAATTAACACTATTACTATCCATGTTGGAATTATTTTTTTTATGCATAAAGTTAGCAAAGTTGAAATTTGCGTAAGCTTATCAGCTAATGGGTCCATTAGTTTTCCAAAGTCAGTTATTGCATTACATTTTCTTGCTATAAAACCGTCAAGCACATCAGATAATGATGAAAGAGTAAATAATATTAGTGCTAAAAGGTAATTATTCAAAGCAATTGACACAATTATAAATGGTATAAATAAAAACCTTATAACTGTTAATATATTTGGAATTAATTTTAAGTATTTCATATAACTTCCTCCACAACTTTACTTTACGGAAAATGTAAGTTTACCAGCTTTTTCATCTACGAAAACTTTTTGACCATTTTTTAGTTCTGATTTCAAAATCATATCTGAAAGCTCATCTTCTATGAATCTTTGTACTGCCCTTCTAAGTGGTCTAGCTCCATATTTTACATCTGTTCCCTTTTCTAGTAAATATGCTTTTGCTTCTTTTGAAACAAACATTTTTATATCTCTATCGTTTAATACAGTTTGTGTATCGCTAAGCATTAAGTCTACTATTTGTGTAAGTTCATCGTTATTCAATGGGTCAAATACTACAATTTCATCTACTCTATTTAAAAACTCTGGTCTAAAGTTTTCTTTTAAGCTTTCTTGTATTTTGTTTTTTCTAAATTCTGATTGTGAGCCAAAGCCTATTGAATTTAAGTTTTGATTTGAACCTACATTAGAAGTCATGATAATTATTGTATTTTCAAAACTTACAGTATTTCCTTGACTATCTGTTAATCTTCCATCATCAAGCACTTGTAATAAAATATTGAATACATCTGCATGGGCTTTTTCTATTTCATCTAGTAAAACTATTGAATATGGATGTCTTTTTACTTTTTCCGTAAGCTGTCCACTATCATCATATCCAATATATCCTGGAGGTGCACCTATAAGTTTTGCTGTAGAATTACTTTCCATGTATTCTGACATATCTATTCTTATGATTGAATCTTCATTTCCAAATATTTCAACACATAACGCTTTTGCAAGTTCTGTTTTTCCAACTCCTGTAGGTCCAACAAATATAAATGAAGGTGGTCTTTTTGTGCTTTTTAAACCTGCTCTATTTCTTCTAATTGCACGGCTTACTGCTTCTACTGCATCATTTTGCCCTATTACTCTTTTATGAAGGTTGTCTTCCAAAGAAAGTAACTTTTTAGTTTCCTCCTCAGTAATTTTTTGAACAGGAATTTTTGTCCAGTTTTCTATAACTTTTGCTATATCCTCTACAGTAAGTTCTATTGGTTTCATTTTGGTTTCTATTGTGTTTATTTGTTGAATTAGATTACATTCTTGCATTTTAAGTTCTGCTGCTTTTTTATAATCATCTGTTGAATCAGCTTGAGCTGCTTCTTCTTTTTTAGCTTGAACTTCTGATAACTGATTTTTTAACACTTCGAGATTGTATAAATCTTTGTTATCTAGGTTAATTCTTGAACAAGCTTCATCTAATACATCTATAGCTTTGTCTGGTAAAAATCTGTCGTGAATATATTTTTCTGATAAATAAACAGCTTTTTCTATTACAGAATTTGAAATTTTAACTTTATGATAATTCTCGTAATATCCTTTAATGCCTTTTAATATTTCTATGGCATCACTAACAGTAGGTTCTTCAATCATTACTGGTTGGAACCTTCTTTCTAAAGCCGTGTCTTTCTCGATGTATTTTCTATATTCATTTAAAGTAGTTGTTCCTATTAATTGTATTGTTCCATCTGCTAATGAAGGTTTTAGGATATTTGCTGCATTCATTGAATGTTCTGCATCTCCAGCACCTATAATATTGTGAATTTCATCTATTACCAATATTATATTTCCAGAACTTTTACATTCTTCAATTATATTTTTCATTCTGGCTTCAAATTGTCCTCTAAACTGTGTTCCTGCAACTACTGCTGTCATATCTAATAAATAAACTTCTTTATTTAATAATTTTGCTGGAACATCATTTTTAGCAATTCTTAGTGCTAAGCCTTGTGCTATAGCTGTTTTTCCAACACCAGGCTCTCCAATTAGGCATGGATTATTTTTAGTTCTTCTATTTAAAATTTGAATTATTCTAGATATTTCCTTATCCCTGCCTATTACTTCATCTATTTCTGAATTTTTAGCCTTCATGGTTAAATTGGTACCATACATATTTAGTGCTTTTCTATTTTTTTGCGTATTTGACTTAGTTTCAGTTTTTACATTTTTTCTTTCTGTTCCTGAACCTTTACTATTTTCATCTTTTTTGTTGCCAAACATACCAGAAAAAATATTTCCAATTGGGATTGCAAACCCCATAGGAGTATTTTCGCCTTCTTCTTCGAAAAGGTCATTATCTTCTACTTCTTCTATGTTGATTCCTTGCATAGATAAATTATTAGATAAATCTTTTATCATATTATTTATTTGGCTGTTTAAACTATTTAAATCTTCACTAGATAGGTTACTCATGTTAGTATTTATTGGGCTTATTCCCTTTTTCTTTGCACAATCATAACAATAACCTATTGTTTCTTCTTTACCTTGGCTGTTTGTTTTTTTTGTAAATACAACAGCCGTATTTTTTTTACATTCTGAACATAACATAATTTTGTCTCCAATCTATACTATATTGTATAGTAAAATTGCTATTTAGTCAATAAAAAACAAGCATTTTTCTTATGACAATACTTGCCACTCTAATTGTTTAATGTTATAATAAAATCGATAAAAATATTAATGATATATTTTATTATAGTTTTGAATAATTTTGGAGGTTTTTATGAAAAGAGAAATAAGATATGCTTCGTATGTAGCAATAACTATAGTTTGCATTATTGCAGTATTTATCGGGGTTTACAGTCAGTTTTTCAAAAGAAAAGCCGATAAAGATGAAGATAATACCCTTGGTGATGGAAATGCAACTAATGTAATTAGTTATGCTCAAGTTAAGGAAAATTTTAAGGATTTATTTACAAATGAACTAATAGATAATGATTATGATGACTCCAATATTCAAAAAGAAAACAACTCTATGCCTATTGTTTATTCAGGTATTGAATTAGATGAGGAAAGCGATGGGAAATATGATATAAATGTCACCCTTCCAGTTATTAATATTAAAGGGGTTTCTTATAATAACACTACAGAAGATATTTTTGTAAATAAATTGAATGATATAATTAAAAACTCAGATTTATTTACTATTTGTGATTTCAATTACATATCTTATATTAATAATGACATTTTATCTGTTGCAATAATGGCTTCTATTAAAGAAGGTGATAGTGCTCAACGAATAATTATACAAACTTATAACTATAATTTACAAACAGGTGAAGATGTTTCTTTTAGTGATGTATTAAATTCGATGAACTTAGATTCTAAAAATGTAGAAAGTAGAATTAAGACCATTGTTAGAAAAGTAGCTGAAGATTCTAAATCAATGCAAGATACGGGATATACCGTTTATGAAAGAGATACTGACAGTGCTATTTATGAAGTGAAAAATATTGACTCTTTCATTTTAGGTCCAGAAGACAAGCTTTATGTAATTTTCGCTTATGGAAATAATGCCTTTACTTCTGAAATGGATATAATAGAGTTTTAAGTTTACAATAGAATTTTATTATTTTGTTAAAACACTTGCAAAATTAGCATTTTTTCTATATAATAATTTTGTTAAATCTTTAAATTTTGAAAGGAGAATATTATGAATTTAAACATTACAGGAAAAGACTTTGAATTAACTGATGCTATCAAAAATTATATTGATGAAAAAGTTAGTAAATTATCTAAATATATAGGAGATGATTTTGATGCAACTGCTACCCTAAAAATTGAAGGAAATGAACAAGTTGCTGAAATCAGAATCACTTTTACAGGAGAGGTTATTAAGGCTGTTACAGCTAGTAAAGATTTATACTCATCTGTTGATAAAGATATTGATATTTTGGAAGGACAAATTAGAAAAATCAAAACTAAAAATGATAGACAAAATATGACTGACACAATCAGATTCCAAAATGCACAAGATAATATGAGTGAAATTGATGTAGAAGGTGAAATTATAAAAACTATCTACTATAGTATTAAACCTCTTACCCCAGAAGATGCTAAGCTTATACTAGAAGGCGATGCAAAAAATAAATTTTTACCATTTATAAATGTAGAAACTAATAAAGTTAATGTAATATACAAATTAAAAGATGGTAAAAACTTTGGAATGCTTGAGCCTGAAGCTTAAAGATAATAGATTTATGCTTTGGAAGGAAAACTGAAAAATGAAATATGATGTAATTGTTATAGGAATGGGACCTAGTTCTGTATTCCTTGCTTATGAACTTGTAAAATTAAATAAAGCTAAAAACATTCTTCTAATTGAAGAAGGCAAAGAAGTAGAAAATCGTTCTTGTCCAATTGAAAAAGCTGGTAAGTGTGTAAAATGTAAGCCATTTTGTAACATTACCAGTGGTTTTTCAGGTGCAGGTGCTTTTTCTGACGGAAAACTTTCTTTATATAACCCTGAAGATGATGACATATTTGTTGGTGGTGAACTTCATAAATATATTGGAGTTCAAGAAACTAAGGATTTAATCGATTATACTGATAAAATATATCTTGACTTTGGTGCAGATACTAAGCTAGAAGGCGTTGGATATAAAGATGAAGTTAAAAAACTATATGATAAAGCTAAGAAAAATGGCATTAATTTAATTAGTATTCCTATAAGGCATCTTGGTACTGAAAAAAGTCATGAATTATATGGAAGAATAGAAAAATATTTAAGTGATAATTCCGTTAATATGAGATTTAACTGCATTGTTAGCGATATTATAACTGAAAATAATGTTATCAAAGGTGTTAAGGTAAAAGATTCTAAGTTTTTTGATGACGAAAATGCTCCTGAAGAAGAAATTATGGCTGATAGCGTTGTTATAGCAGTTGGTAGAAAAGGTGCTAATTGGCTAACTAACCTATGTAATAAGCATAACATTAAAACCGAGGCTGGAATTGTTGATATAGGTATTAGATACGAGCTTCCAGATGAAGTAATGAAGACTGTTAATACATATATGTATGAAGGTAAGTTTATTGGCAATCCTGACCCTTTCGGTGACAAAGTACGAACCTTCTGTCAAAATCCTAGTGGATTTGTTGCTCCAGAAGTTTATGATAATAATTTAACTTTAGTAAATGGTCATTCGTACAAAGATAGAAAAAGTACCAATACAAACTTAGCAATTCTCGTTTCTCACCATTTTAATCATCCATTCAATAAACCTATTGATTATGGAAGAAATGTTGCTAAAAACCTAAATGAACTTGGTGGTGGATCCGTTGTTGTTCAAAGACTTGGGGACATCTATAGAGGAAAAAGAACTTGGCAAGAAGAACTTGATACAAACAAAGTAGTTCCAACACTTAAAGCTGCTGTTGCAGGAGATATTACTTTTGCACTAGGCTATAGAACAATGACCAATATATTGCAGTTTATTATAAAAATGGATAAGGTTATTGAAGGATTTGCTGACCCATCTAACTTACTTTATGGTCCAGAAATAAAATTCTACAGTAATAAAGTTGTAATTGATAATAACTTGGAAACAAGTATTAAAGGTTTATACTCTATTGGTGATGGTGGCGGACTTACTCGTGGTCTTATGATGGCTTCATGCTCTGGAGTTTATCTTGCAAGAATTTTAGCTCAAAAGATAGAATAAAAAAATTGTCATTTAAAATGACAATTTTTTATATTATTCTGCTTTTTTAGTTGTTTTCTTAGCAGTTGTTTTTGTTGTTGTCTTTTTTGCAGTTGTTGTCTTCTTAGCTTTTGGAGCATCTTTCTTTTCTTCTACTGCTTTTTTGCTCTTAGATTCAGCTGTTTTTGTTTCAACTTTTTCAGTAGCTTTTGCTTCTGATTTTTCAGTAGTTTTAGCTTCTGCTACTTTTGTTTCAGCTTTCTTTGCTGGAGCTTTTTTGCTTTCTACTTTTACAGAAAGTTTTTTATCTAATGAAGATTTTTTTCTTGAAGCTGCATTTTTTGAAATAACTCCTTTTGAAGCTGCTTGGTCTATAGCTTTCTTTGCCAATCTTAATAGTTCGGCAGTATTTTTATCTCCATTTGCATTAGCTGTTTCGTATTTTTTAACAGCTGTTTTATATGCTGATTTAATCATATTATTATTTAATGTTTTCTTTTCAGCAATCTTTACTCTCTTTATAGCTGATTTAATATTTGGCATTTTTGCACCTCCTCTTAGTGTATTAATTATAACAGTAACTATTATACCACGAATTTTTTAGTTGTGCAAGATGTTTTGCTTATTTTTCATTTTTAATTTACCAATTCTATGTATTGTCGAGTTTTAAGTCCCTATATAAATATTAAATAAATACTTTTTTTAGCAAATAAAACAAGGAACCACACTTTAGATGTAATCCCTTGTTTCAATTTTAATTATTATTCTTGCGTTATAAATTTCAAATAATTTTGTTAAGAATTAATCAAATAACTATTTGTTAGCCATTTGTGATTCAGCTTTTTGAATCATTTTCTTAACCATGTTTCCACCTATTCTTCCAGCGTCTCTAGCTGATATGTCACCATTGTAACCATCTTTTAAAGAAACACCAACTTCGTTTGCTACTTCATATTTAAATCTGTTTAATGCATCAGTAGCTTCTGGAACTGCTTTATAATTGCTGTTGCTTGATGAATTTGCCATGTCTTTCACCTCCTGAATAACTATTAAAAAAGTATTAAAAATTATTTCTAAATTAAATTATAAATAATTTTCAAATTTCTTTTTCATTATATAGGATGTGCAGTATTTCAATTTTTAATCTGGTAATTTATTGCATTTTTTGATATTTTTAGCTTTTATTGTTTTTTCCTTTTTATTTTAATCTTTTATTTTGGCTATTATTTTTATTTTTTCAATTCTTCTAAAAACATTTCGTTTAACATTTTAGGATTTGCTTTTCCTTTAGTTTCTTTCATTGCTTGCCCTACTAAGAATCCTAGTGCTCTATCTTTTCCTGCTTTAAAATCTGCAATAGATTGTGGATTTGCATCTAAAATTTTTAAAACAACTTCTTTTATAGCATTTTCATCTGATATTTGTATCCAGCCTTTTTCTTCTACTATTTGCTTAGGACTTCTTGGATTTTCAAAAAGTTCATCTAGCACTTTTTTACCAATAGCTGAACTTATTGTGCCATTGTCTATTAATTCAATTAATTCTGCAAGATTTTCTGCTGAAAAAGGTATTTGCTCTGGCTCGAATTCTTTTTCATTTAAAATTCTTGCTATATCAGAGTTTAACCAGTTGCATACAGCTTTATAATTTTTGCAAATTTTTCCTGCTTTTTCAAATATATCTGAGTAAGCCTTAGAACTAGTTAAGAAGTTTGCATCCTTTTGAGATAGCTTAAGTTCTTTCATGTATCTTTCTTTTCTGCTTTCAGGCATTTCTGGTAAATTGTTTTTAATGTTTTCTATATATTCATCACTTAACTTTATTGCTACTAAGTCAGGCTCTGGAAAATATCTATAATCTTGTGCATCTTCCTTATCTCTCATTTGATAAGTTCTACCATCTAAATCATCCCATCTTAAAGATTCTTGTGTTATGATATTTCCATGCTCTACTTCGTATATTTGTCTTTCTTTTTCATACTCAATCGCTCTTTGTATTGATTTAAATGAATTCATATTTTTCATTTCACATCTAGTTCCAAAAGGTTCGTTTGTTTTATGAACTGAAACATTAACATCTGCTCTTAAAGAACCTTCTTGCATTTTACAGTCAGATACCTCTATGTATTGCAAAATTGATTTTAGCTTTTTTAAATATCTATCTGCTTCACCACTTGACCTTAAGTCTGGCTCTGAAACTATTTCAATAAGAGGAACACCTGCTCTGTTTAAATCTACTAAACTTCCACCTGTAAATTCATTATGATTTAATTTTCCTGCATCATCCTCTATATGAATTCTTAAAATTCTTATCTTTTTTGGATTTCCATTATCATCTTCTATTTCAATATATCCATGTTCACAAAGTGGTTTATCAAATTGTGATATTTGATATGCTCTTGGTGTATCAGGGTAAAAATAGTTTTTTCTATCATTTTAGTTGCTAATCCTGCTTTTACAGCATATTCTACAACCTTTTCATTTAATACTGGAAGTGCTCCTGGCATTCCAGTACAAACTGGACATATATTAGTATTTGGCTCTGCACCATAACTAGATTCACAAGAGCAGAATATTTTTGTCTTAGTTGATAATTCGGCATGAACCTCTAGTCCTACTACTAATTCATAATCTTCGCTTGACATTACTTTCTCCTTTAATCTTCTTTTCAGTTTTTTAGATTTTCATTTTTTGATTTTTATTTTTGATTTTCATTTTTCTGTTTTTTATTTCATTTTGTTTTATATTTTTTAGATTTTTTCTTTTTCGTCTTTCTTAGTTTGTCTTAAATTCCGGTTTGCATTTTTCCCTAAATTTAAGTTTTTGTTCAAATGTATATGCTGCATTTAAAATAGTTTCTTCTGAAAATCTATCTCCTATAAGTTGCATTCCTATTGGCATACCTCTGCTATCTACTCCACATGGAAGTGAAATTGCCGGTACGCTAGCTATATTTATTGAAACTGTACATATATCTGCTAAGTACATTTCTAGAGGATTTTCTTTTTTCTCTCCAATATTAAATGCAGTTGTTGGAGATACTGGTGTTAGAAGTACATCATATTTTTCGAATTGCTCATCAAATTGTTTTTTTACATAAGTACGAACTTTTTGAGCTTTTTTATAATATGCATCATAGTAACCAGATGAAAGTACGAAAGTTCCTAAGATTATTCTCCTTTTTACTTCATCTCCAAATCCTTCTGTTCTAGATTTTGTATATAAATCTTTTAAGTCTTTAAAATCTTTTGCTCTGTAACCATATCTAATGCCATCAAATCTTCCCAAATTAGAACTTGCTTCAGCACAAGCAACTATATAATATGTTGCTAATGCGTATTCTGCAACATTTAAAGAACATTCTTCAACTTCTGCACCAAGTTCTTTATAAATATTTATTGCTTCATTTAGTTTGTCCTTAACTTCTTTATCTATTCCATCTCCAAAGAATTCCTTTGGAACGCCAATTTTCATGCCTTTTACATCATTTTTTAAACTTTTTACGAAATCAACTTTTGGAACATCAGATGAGGTTGTGTCTTTTTCATCGTGACCAGCAATCAAATTTAATAAAATTGCTGTATCTTTTACATCTTTTGTAATTGGACCAATTTGGTCAAGTGATGATGCAAAAGCTACTAAACCATATCTTGATACTAGCCCATAAGTTGGCTTTAATCCAACAACACCGCACAAAGAAGCTGGCTGACGAATAGAACCTCCTGTATCTGAGCCCAATGCCCAAGGCACCATATTTGCTGCAACTGCTGCTGCTGAACCTCCTGACGAACCTCCTGGAACTTTATTTAAATTCCATGGGTTGTGAGTTACTTTTATATAAGAATTTTCTGTTGAACTTCCCATTGCAAATTCATCCATATTTAGTTTACCTAAAATAGGCATATTTGCATTTTTTATTTTTTCAACTACGGTTGCATCATAAGGAGCAATAAAGTTTTCAAGCATTTTTGAACTACAAGTAGTTTTTATTCCTTTCGTACAAAGGTTATCTTTTAACCCTATAGGAATTCCACTTAGTTTTTGCTCATCTGCTTTTTTTGCCATTTCCAATGCTAAATCATCAGTTACTGTAACAAACGCTCCTACACTTTCTTCCTTTTCTTTTATTCTATCCAAATAAGCTTTTGTTATGTCATAACTTGTAAGTTCATGATTATTTAATTTATATTGTAGCTCGTGTACTGTTAATTCAGTAATATCCATTTGTTTTCCTCCTTATTTTATGTGCTTCATAATCTCATTAAAAATTTCGTCCGAAATATCTTCTCTTGTTCTAATTTTTCCATCTTTAATACAATTTATTTCAAACCAATTATATTTTTTTGCAACGAAACAAGCTGCATTATGTGCATCTATCAAATGATTAACATCTCTCTCGTGGATGTCTTTTTCAGTTTTATGTGAAAATTTATTATCTCTGTCTTTAATTAACTCCAAAGCTGTTTCTACCGGCATATTTAAGAAAAATACTTCATCAGGTTTTGGTAATCCATAAAGACCAAATTCAAAATCAAATAGCCAATTTAAAAACTTTTCTCTTTCCTTTTCGTCTTGTATTTTGCCAGCTTGATGTACCATATTCGCAGTTGTGTATCTATCGGCAATTATTAATCCGCCATTATTATAGTATTCTTCAAAATCCTTTTTAAAAGTAGCATACCTATCAACTGCATAAAAAGTAGATGCAATATATGGACTAATTTCTTTTGCATTTTGTCCAAATTCTCCAGCCAAATACATTTTTACTAGAGATGATGAAGGGCTATCATAGTTTGGGAAATTAGTAGTTCTAAAATCTATATTATTCTCTTTTAATCTTTTAGCTAATAGTTCAAATTGCGTTTGTTTTCCACTTCCGTCTGTTCCATCTATTACAAATAATTTTCCCATAATAACTTAATCCTTATATTTAATATTTAGGTTTTTAAAGGATTCCTATAAACCTTTAAAGAAAAACTACTGTATAACCTTTGGTATTTTATACATATCTCTTTCTATTTCTGGAGCATTTTGTAATAATCCGTCTCTGTTGTCAAATTCCTTTACTTCATCTTTTCTAAATACATTTGCATTATCATTTGCACCAATTGTTTCATCCAAATTGTTTATTGGTGCTTTTTCTAGGATTTTAACATAATTTAATATATCATCTAAATTTTTTAAATATTTGTCTATTTCTTTTTCGTCAATTCTTAAGTCTGCTAATTTTACAATACGAATAAGTTCCTCTTTGCTTACGCTCATAATATTCCTCCATGCATATAATTTTTTATAGTATATCACAGATTTTACTATTTTTAAATACCTTTTTATTTATTTGTACCATTATTTTTTTGATAATATCATACTTTTTTTATTATTGGTCGATAATTTTATTATATTCTATATTACTATTTTCATATTTTGTTTTCCTATCATTGTTGATCAATATTTCCAAGTTGTTCCAACTTTATTGAAAATTTCGTTTTTTTATGTATAATTTTTTGAAGGGGTATTTTTATGAGTAAGTTATATGACAAATATTTAAACTTAAAAAAAGCAGATAATTCAAAAATTTATTTAATAAAAAGTGGAATTTTCTATTTAGCTTTGGAAGATGATGCACTTGAATTATCTGAAAAGTTTGACTTTAAGCTAACTAATTTAAATGACAAAATAGTAAAGTGTGGATTTCCAGAAACAAGGTTACAGTATTATACAAACTTGTTAAATAATATGAGCATAAAGTATGAAATAATAGGATTTGAGAATATAAGCACTTATACACCTTATATCAAAAATAGAGATTTCATTGAAAAAGTAGCTTCATTCAACATGGATGAAATTTCATATAAAAATGCTTTTGATATATTGTGCTCTTTAAATATAGAAGCCAAAACAATTGTTGAGAAAATTGGAGAAATAAATAATGACAAATAAAACAAACTTAGTAATATATCCAAAATTTATGGAACTAATCTATTATTCTAACGATATAGTTAGAAAATATCCTAAAAGTGAGCAATTTGCTTTAGTCAAAGAAATAAAGTCTTCTTTATATTCAGGCTTGAGATTTCTGATGTATGCTGTCAAAGTTTATAATAAGCAAGATAAATTAAAATATCTTAGAGAATTAGATGTACAGCTTACTTTATTAAAAGTACATATCAGGCTATCTTATAAATACAAATACATTTCTATGCAGAATTATCAGTCTTGGAGCAATATTGTAACTGAGGTTTGCAATTTGTTAGGAGGTTGGATTAATTCATGCCTAAAAAAATAGGAAATTGTTTTGATAAAAAACTTACTTTCGAAAACCTTATGAAGGCTCATCTTAGAGCCAGAAAGCATAAAATGTATAAAAAAGATATCATTGTATTTGAAATGAATTTAGAGCATAACATAATTAATCTGCAAAAGAAAATAGCAAATAATACATATGAAATGCGGTGATTATAGAAAGTTTAAAGTATATGAGCCCAAAGAAAGAACTATTAAATCTTTGCCTTATGTTGACCGCGTTGTTCACCAATGGTATATTGAAGAATTTGTGAAACCTTATATTGTTCCTAGATTTATTAGCACCTCATTTGCTTGTATAGAGGAAAAAGGCACTCATATGGCTGTTGCCAAGCTTGAACAATATATGAGAATTTTTAAAAGAAATTATGGAGATTTCTGGATTTTAAAATGTGATATAAAGAAATTTTTTTATAATATTGATCCATATATTTTGTTAGATATCATGAAAAAATATATAAACGATAAAAAATTAATTAATTTTACTAAACTGTTGATTTTTAGTAAACGCGAACCTGATGAAAAAGTAGGAATTCCTATTGGAAACTACACTAGTCAATATTTTGCTAATATTTATTTAAATGAATTAGACCAATATGTAAAAAGGACTTTAAAGTTAAAATATTTTGTACGATATATGGATGACTTTATTATTCTATTGAAAACTAAAAAAGAATGTATCGAAACCAAAAAACTTATTTCTGATTTTCTTGCTAAAAAATTACGATTAGAATTAAATAACAAATCAAGATATTATCCATATAAAATGGGAGTTGACTTTTGTGGATATAGAACTTTTGTTACACATAGACTACTCAGAAAATCATCCAAAAAGAAAATAATCAAGAAAGTAAAATATTGGAACTTTTTAAATAATCACAATTCATTAGATTATAATTTTTGTATGCAAAGTTTGCATTCATGGCTTGGTCATGTGTCACATTGTAATTCCTATCATCTTGTTCAAAAAATCTTTAATAAATGTAATTTTTTATACAACAACACTTATTTTGACAAATTAGAAAGTGATTTAGCTAATGATTTAGAAAATCATAAACTAGAAAATAATATAGACAATAATTTGGCAAATTACAAATCAGAAAATAATCTAAAAAGTGATTTCGAAAATAGAAAAAAGTAATCTTGGATTTTCGACATTTTTCTACTCAAACAAGATTACTATTAATGTGTTTATGATATAGGAACTAAGCCTATATCAAAGGAATTAGGCTTCTTTGATACAAATCCAGTAGCAAATCCCATACTTAAGCATAACTCACGGCTAAGTCCGTAAACTATTGCCCCTCCGGGATAGAATTCTTTAAAATTCTTTGTGTATCGAAGTGAGCCTACACGACAAGCACAGGGCGGAACCCATCATTGTCGAACGGATTGCCGTAGTTAGCACCCAACGCAAAGACACCTGCGCTCGCTCCATTGCCCCACCTACCGCCACGATACACGAAAGGTAGAGCGCAATTACCTATTAGGGCAAAGTCACCATTGTAATATCCTGTTCCATATTCTGTTCCTCCGGTAAGTTGTAACATCCAATCATATGTATTTGTTGTTGTTCTTACTCCATAGTATGGATATCCTGTTCCTATTACCTCATGCATTGCATCTCCGTTATGATTTTTCATTTCGTCATATCTTTCATCTGTTATTCTTTTTCTCGTTGCATTTTCTGATGAACCTAGATTCCAAAGTTTACTCCTATCTGGTCCGTATATTGTTTTTTCATAATTTCCTACTTCGTATTTGTCCCAATACTTTGTATATTCATTTTTTAGTTTATTATCACTACCAAATGCTTCTGTACCGTAATAATTTAAATTTGTATCTCCATTATCGTAATATGCTGCTACTCTTTCCCAGTTTCCTCCACACATATCATATATTCCTGTTACATTTCCGGTTGTGCTTTGGGTTACATTTGCCTTATAATTTTGTCCGCCTGAATATTCATGATATACATCTCCTCCACCAGATACTCCTTTATTATTTATCGTTGGTACTACTCCATATTGTGATGCTGATAAATATGCTGTTGCTCCCCATTCTATGTTTTTCATTAGATGGCTATCTGTTTCGCTTGCTCTTATTCCATATACATTACTATTACCATTCATATTATAACAATTTATAAATGCATTTCCTATTTCTATATATCTCCATGTGTCTGTATCTGGACTTATTTTTACTGTTTTTCCACTTGGTACATCATTATTGTCTGTTGTATTTAAGTTAGTTTCTGCCATGCTTGCTTCAAATTTTGCTACCCATATTCCACTTAGACTTTTCCCTCCAAATGTAAATGCTGGATGTACTATCATTGGTGTTGACTCTCCCTTATTTACCTTAGTTTCATCATAACTTGTTTCGTATGTTATTCCGTTAAAATCCCTATTCCCTGTTCCTTTTATAAATTCTACTTTCGTTATATTTTGCGTTTTTCCTTCTTCTAAGTTCTTTTCTACATGATATTCATTTATACTGTATGCATATCTTG
>CANQXO010000013.1 GCA_947627825.1 uncultured Clostridia bacterium | reverse complement strand
GATAGAGATTATGAGTCTATGAAAAAGAACTATGAAACAAAACAATATACATGGGCATTATTTATTGGACATTTAACTATCGAAAAATTATTAAAAGCATTATATGCTAAAGTAAATAAAAATAATCCATATCCACCTAAAATTCATAATTTAGTTATACTAGCTGAAAGATGTAATATTGAATTAGATGATAAAAAGACTACAATATTAATGACATGTAATTCATTTAATATAAGTGCAAGATATGAAGATTATAAAAATGAATTTTACAAAAGATGTACCGAAGAATATACATCTGAACAAATAAAAAATATTGAGGAGGTCAGGGTATGGCTAAAGGAAATGTTGATATAGAAATTTTAAAAAATGTTGAAGAATATATTAAAGAGATATCAAAACATTACAGTATTACAGCAGTGTATTTATTTGGCTCTTATGCTAAAGGAACAAATACTGAAGATAGTGATATAGATGTAGCAATTATTATTAATAGTGATAATAATGTTTTTGATTTAATGGTTGAACTTATGATGTTAACACAAAATATAGATTTAAGAATAGAACCACACCCTATAAAAGTGAAAGACTTTGAAGAGGGAAATCCTTTTGTTCAAGAAATACTTGATACTGGAATAAAAGTTGCGTAAATAATAAATTTAATTTTTATTATGAATAATAAAAATATAGTATTATTCCATTTCCTAAATAAATAGTTTTCGGATTTATAAGGTTTTGATTTACCGGTTCAGTTGAATTTTATACAAAAAATACATCTCTATTAATCATAAGAGATGTATTTTTTGATACTTATATTTACAATGTTTTATATCTTGATTTTATAATTAAAGTTATAATAATTCCTATTATAATTAAGCTTATTGCTATTATCCATTTTAATGTTTTAGACATTTTTTTGTTTAAGAAAGCAATGACACCCAAAATGAATAATAAAATTAAAATACCTATGTTAATATTCCTTAGCGGAATATTATTGTAATCATAAAGATCTGGTGGTGGTCCATATAATAGTGGTGCTGATATATCAGGTATTTCTATTGATGATGTTCTTATAATTCCTTTGTTCATTTTACTTTACCTCCTCCTAATACTTGTTTTAAGCATAACTTTGGTTCGTTTTTCTCAAAGTTCCATGTATGTAAAGAATCACCTCTACAATATTTCCAATCTTCACACTTTGCACATTTTTCGCATTTTAATTTGTCTAAATCTCTAAACCATTTAAATTTGTTTTCCCAAACCTGTACAAAATCATCTTGCTTTACATTGCCTTGTATTAGTTCTTTTCTTCTCTCAACATTAGGACATACATAAATATCTCCATTATATAAAATGCTTGCAGTTGTATAACCTGTCATACAAAAAAACATATTTTTTCTTATTTCTTGTTCAAATTCCATTCCTACAAAATGAGCACACCCAAATGTTATTTCAAATTTAGCTTCATTTCTTTTTTCTTTTATAAAATTTAATAAATATTCATAATCATTTCTTTCTAAAGCTAAATTACTATTATCATTTGCCCTTCCGATTGGGTCAACATTTATTACTCTCCAAGAATCAACTTCTAAGTCTTCCATAATTTTATACATTTGCTCTAACTCATTTATGTTTAATTTATTTACAACAGTAGTTACTTGAAAACAATGTAAAAATTTATCTTTCTGCAGTTTTCTTATATTTTCAATTATTTTCTTATATGAACCTTTAACTCCTCGAAATTCGTCATGACTTTTTTCTAATCCGTCTATACTTATGGACATTGTTGCAAGTTTAGTTTCTTTCATCTTTTCTATTATATCATCATCAATTAACATGCCATTTGTTGTAATTCCCCAATGAAAACCTAAATCAGATGCAAATTTCATTACATCAAATAAATCTTGTCGTACTAGTGGTTCTCCGCCTGTTACATTTATTAAAATTTTACTTACATCATATTTATCTGCAATACTTTTAAACGCTTTTTTTATTTGTTCTGTTGTAAGTTCATTTTGTATATCTATATTTTCTCCTGCTCTACTCCCACAATGTTTACATTTTGCGTTACATCTTAGCGTGGTTTCCCAGAACAAATTGTACAGCATAGGATGTTTAGACAATTTTGTTTTAAATTTATATGTTAATTCAGCATCTCCATATTTCATTATTTCTTTTATCATGTCTAAGGTGATTCCTTCCTAGTGTAATTATATTTTTCAACATTTTAATATAAGTATAACATAAAGCTTTATGGTTGTAAATAGTAAAAAAACAGCATTGACTTATTTATGTAAACATGATATAATAATAAACAGTTGCTTTGTGTACTTTTAGGCAACTGGAAAAAATACAGTGTGATTACACGAAAGGGGAAATAGCATTGAGTAGCGAAATGACTCAAGAAAAACTAACGAGCGTGCAGGAAATACTTTCTGGTAATGCAAAAAAACTGCTCGCAAACAAGGCTCGGCTTGCTCGGCTACTGACTGTAAGAGGAAGGTATGGCATTGTAAAAAATCCGCAGTATGTGGAAAGACAAATGCAAGAATTCCTTGCTCTCCTCGAAATCCTCGATGTTTCCATTTTAACATGGGACTTTGATGGACAAGAGGAATGGTCTTATCTCATTCTGACTGAGGTTAATCCGCAGGAGAATGAAGATACTTCTACAGAAGAATTCAAAAAGTGCCACGAGGTTCTTATGAACTACAAGAAGGTACGCACGAGAATTCTTGCATGCCAGTATCTGTTCCTGCTGTGCGGTAGTAAGTATCCGAGAGTGTTCGAAAAGTTTAACTTGGAAAAATGCGTCGTTTGAGTTAAACAAACAAAATTCAATAGTATCGTCTGAAAACCAGTTGTAGTAAATCAAAAAATGAAAAATAGTTGGGATTTCCCAACTATTTTTTTGCATATAAAATATTTTTAGTATGAAACATTTTAATTTCCTCTTGCAATGATTTGATTATGAGGACTATAAGTATCTTTTGAAAGTAATTCTCTTGAAACCTCAACTCCATTTTGTTTTAGTATTCTATATGCAACCGAAGTTGCACCGTTTGAACCACTTTGAATAACTTTAGTCTGACCAGGAGCTAAATTTTTGTCTGTTGTGTAAGTTGTTTTATATGGTACAGAACCAGTGGTATAAGATACTATTTCTACAGTATATTCTGTTTCTTCTTTTAAGCCATAAATTGTTATTTTTAAATTTTTATTGTAGTTTGATGCGACAATTTTTATTGGATAGCTTCTTGAATTTTTAAATTTAAAATCAGGAGCGCCCCATGATACTGTTGCATCAGTTCCAATTGGAACATAACCAACAGGGAACATGTGATTTGTTCTTTCTACTATTTCTAAGTTTGCTCTTAATACAGCATTATATAGTGTGCTTGATACTTGGCAAATGCCTCCACCATAGTCATTTGTTACTTGTCCGTTTACATATACGCCTGCTACTTTAAAACCTGCAGATGCGGTTCGTTTTCCTACAGTTCCATTAAATGAAAATACTTCTCCAGGCATAAGAACTAATCCATTGATTTTTGAACTTGCTAATGCTATGTTTGTTGACCTATTAGCATTGCTTGAAGAATAATTGCTTGAGTATGATGCAAGGCTATTTGGAAAAGCTTCTAGTCCAATGTCGCTAGTTTTTACTTTAGGATATAAAACTTTTAATGGTATTGTATAAGTATTGCTTTCGCCAGTAATTAAAGCTTTTGCTTCATCTATTGATACTGCAAAATCAATACCGGTAGATGATGGATAAACTGCAAATGGGTTAGTAGTATAATATGCATCCTTTGCTTCTTTGTAAATTTCATTATGTATTTCATCAATGTTTATTGAACTTGCTTGCTTTGGAACTACTGGAATTTCAATAGAGTTATTATCATATAATGAAGACACAAGTTTTGCAGTTAATAGTTCTTTTAAGCTATCTGTATCAACAACAAATCCACTTTTTCCACTAGTTATAATCAAATTATTCTCGCTTATTTCATAATCAGGCTCTTTTAATCCATCTGCAAAACTAGCGTCCATTTGCGAAATTGCTGATAACAAACTTTCATTATTATATGAAATAGTTGGAGATATTTCTTTTCCTTTTACCAAACAATTCAATATTTCAAAATTTCTAGCAAAAATATTTCCTTCTCGACCTGTTAAGTAGGCTGTATTTAAAATCTGGTCAATGTCATAAGCTACATTTATTTCCAAAGGATGTAAAGTGTAAGTTTCATCATTATGTGTTAAAACAATTTCTGTGGAAATTCTGTTTTCGGTTTCTGATAAAATTTTATTTTTAGCTTCATCTTGGCTAAGTCCCGATAAATCTATACCAAATACGCTAATTCCTTTCATTATGTTTGAATGATAGGAATTCATAAATACAAATATCGTTGAAAAAATCATAAGAAAAATAAAGACCACAAAAAATAAAATGGAAAATACCAATAATGCTGTATGTTTTCTCTTTATGATAGGCTCAAAACTTGGATAATTTTCTTTGATTATTTCTTCTGCTTCTTCAATAATTTTATAGTCTTCTGTCGTAAAGATGTTGTCATCTTCACCAGTATATAAAATTGAGTTCATTTTATTATTTCTCCTTCATATATTAAACAATAAAAAATAAAAAAAGTAAATATTTATTTAAATATATTTAATTTTTATTTTATTTGTGATATAAGAATAATAGAATATAAAAATTGGAACACTAAAGAAAGTTATTTGAAAGGAAAGAATGAAAATGAGCGATTTAGAAAGAAAAAGAAAATCTGGATGGGAAAATTTAAGCGAAGAAATTGAGAAAAGTATTTTTCAGTTTGCAGATGAATATATGAATTATTTAAATCAAGCTAAAACTGAAAGAGAAATTGTAGCTTTATCTGAGAAGATAGCAAGAGAAAATGGATTTAAATCATTAGATGAATACTCTGAATTACATCCGGGAGACAAAGTTTATTTTGTTAATAGAGGCAAAAGTTTATATCTAGCTGTTATGGGAACAAAATCATTAGAAGAAGGCGTAAATATTGTTGGTGCTCATGCAGATTCACCTAGATTAGATTTAAAACCAAACCCACTTGTTCAAGAGGGAGAATTTGCATATTTAAAAACACATTACTATGGTGGAATAAAAAAATATCAATGGACTACTATTCCTCTTGCAATTCATGGGGTAATTGTAAAAGAAAATGGAGAGAAGATAACAATTTCATTAGGTGAAAATGACAATGAACCTGTTTTTACAATTACAGATTTACTTCCTCATTTAGCTAAAGAACAAGAGCAAAAGAAATTGTCAGAGGCTATTAATGGTGAGAATTTAGCAGTTATGGTAGGAAACAGACCAGACGGTGAAGATGAAAAGGGTAAAGATAGAGTTAAGAAAAATATATTAAAATTATTGAATAAAAAATATGGCATTACTGAAGATGATTTTATGAGTAGTGAACTTGAAGTTGTTCCTGCTTTTAAAGCAAGAACTATGGGACTTGATGAAAGCTTAATTGCAGGATATGGTCAAGACGACAAAGTTTGTGTATACACAGCTTTAAGAGCAATTTTAAATATTCAAAATCCAGAAAGAACTGCAATTTGCTTATTTTCAGATAAAGAAGAAATTGGAAGTATGGGCAACACTGGAATGGAATCAAGAGTTTTTGATACTTTCGTTGCAGAACTTTTAAACAAAGCTAGAATGAACAGACCAAATCTTTTAGAAAAGGTATTTTGCAATTCAAGAATGTTATCAGCAGATGTTGATGCTGGCTCAGACCCATTATATGCTCAAGTTACAGACCCTCACAATGCGGGATTAATTGGATATGGAATTTCAATAAACAAATACACAGGAGCAAGAGGAAAGAGTGGCTCATCAGATGCTAACGCAGAATTTGTTGCATTTATTAGAAGAATATTTAATCAAAATAATATACAATATCAATTAGCTGAATTAGGAAAGGTTGATATTGGAGGTGGAGGAACTATTGCATACATCTTAGCAAATAAAGGTGTAGATGTAATAGATTGCGGAGTTCCAGTATTATCAATGCATGCACCTTATGAGGTAACAAGCAAATTTGATGTATATTCAGCATATATGGCCTACACTACATTTTTTAACAATTAAATAATGGTATTTAAAAAATTAAATGAAAGATTATCAAAGATATAATAAAAAAATACTACTATTAAAGTATATAATAGTAGTATTTTGTGGTATAAAAGTAAAAAAGATGGCTCATAGGCACCAAGTAAAATATAAATGTAAGATGTAATATGTTAAGCAATGTGAATTTTTTGTGAAATTAATACAAAAAGCTTGCCAAAAAAGAACATATAGTGATAATATTACACTGTAAATTCTTAGGGAAATAAGAGATTGGAGGGAAGAAACTTGATAGAAGTTAAAAATGTTACCAAAAGATATGGCAAGTTTGTAGCTGTAGAAGACATTAGCTTTGAAGTAAAAAAGAATGAAATAGTTGGTTTTTTGGGCCCTAATGGTGCTGGAAAATCTACTACAATGAACATGATAACAGGTTACATAGAGCCAAGCAAAGGGAGAATTATTGTTAATGGGTATGATGTATCAAAACAACCTAAAAAAGCAAAAATGCAAATAGGATATATGCCTGAAAATGTGCCATTATACAATGAATTAACTGTAAAAGAATTTATAAAATTTATGGCCGAACTAAAGAATGTTAAAAGAAAAGAAAGAAAAAGTCAAGTAGAAAAAGTAATAAAGGAAACCGGCTTAGAGAGTGTTCAAAAAAAGTTGATTAAAAACATTTCAAGAGGTTATAAGCAAAGGGTAAGTTTGGCAGGTGCATTGATGGGAAATCCTGACATACTTATATTAGATGAGCCAACTGTTGGTCTTGACCCAAAGCAAATTATTGAAATTAGAAATTTAATTAAGTCTCTTGGAAAAAATCATACAGTTTTTATAAGTTCTCACATATTATCTGAAATAAGCCAAGTTTGTGAAAGAGTTGTTATAATCAATAAAGGAAAGATTTTAGCAATAGATACACCAAGTCATCTTGAAAAGCAAACACAAGCTGAAAATAGCTTAGTAATAACTGTTGAAGACAAAGAAAACAAGATGGAAACTATAAAGAAAAAGATTACAGAAATAAAGGAAATTAAACTTATTAAAGATAATGAAGATGGAACAAAGCAATATTTGGTAACATCTAATAAGGATACAGACATTAGAAAGAAATTATTTACAACATTGCCAAAAGAGGATATTACAATATTTGAATTAAAGCAATCAGAGGCTACTTTGGAAGATGCCTTCTTAAAGGTTATTAACAATAAGGAAACAGAAATTCAAAATGCTAAAAAAGAGGAAGAAACTAAAAAGAAGAAAAGACAAGATGAAATAAGCAAGATGAATAAAAAGGACAGAAAAAAGGCAATAAAAGCTGACAAAAAAGAGGAAAAACAAGAAGCAAAAGATGCCTTTAACAGAGAGTGGGAAAAGGATAAATTATTAAGACAGCAAGAGAAGGAAGACAAACAGAAATTAAAAGAAGAAAAAAGAGAAGCAAAAAATAATAAAAAACAAAATGAAAAAACACAAAACACTTCAAAAAAGTCAAGTCAAAATAAAACTGCAAACAAAGCAAAAGCACAAGTAAATTCACAGAATAGTGCTCAAACAAAAACACAGACTACTGCCAAAACTCAAGCAAAGACACAAAAAAGCACTAAAACTAATACACAATCAAAGCCTCAAACTAAAAGCAATAGTACAAATAAAAAAGTAAGTAATAATACAAAAAAACAAAATAATAAAAAAGGAGGTAAAAACTAATGATTGCTATAATGAAAAAAGAATTAAAACACTATTTCTTATCTCCAATAGGTTACATATATATTGGAATTTTCTTAGCAGCTTGTAGTTTATTCTTCTACTTAGATGTATTTAGCTATGCAGGGCTAGAATTTCAATATACATTTGGTTCAGCAGTAACAGTATTAACATTTATTGTGCCAGTGTTGACAATGGGATTGTTTGCAGAAGAAAGAAAAACAGGTACAGAACAGCTAATACTTACATCACCAAAAAGTATAACACAAATAGTAATGGGCAAATTTTTAGCAGCTACTATAGTAGTTTTAATATCAGTAATTAGTACACTTGTATATTTCGTTATAATTGAATGCCTTGGAGAGCCATATTTACCAACTGCATTAATTGCAGTTTTGGGATTTGCATTACTTTCAATTGCTTATATTGCATTTGGAATGTTTGTATCAACTCTTACTGAAAATCAAGTCATTTCAGCTGTAGTATCTATGGGATTTTTCCTACTATTATGGTTTTTACCAAATAAAATTCCAGTATTAAGTTCATACTCATTGATGGATGCTTTTTGGAATTCATTTATGTATGGAACAATATCAATATCAGATACAGTATATTTATTATCTTTTGCATTGATGTTTATATTATTTACAATAATATCTTTGCAAAAAAGAAAACTTGTGAAATAGGAGGGTAAAAAGTTGAGAAAGTTAATAAAATTAATTAGAGAAAAATGGCTTAGACAAACAAGCAGTACAATACTTTTAGTAGCAATAATACTTGTTATTTTCCTATTAGGCAATAAAATACTAGATAACTTAAATATAAATCCTTTTGATTTTACTGAAGAAAAAATATTTTCTTTAACTGATGAATCAAAAGAGTCAGTGAAGTCAATTGATAAAGAAGTTAATTTATATTTCTTTGGATTTAATGAAGAAAGCCTAGAAGTAACACTAGGAAAACAATACAGTAATGTAAATGGAAAAATAAAAGTTCAAGTATTAAATATTGAAGATAGACCTGACTTAGTATCACAATATCAAGCAACATCAACAGAACAATTTGTTGCAGTTGCATCAGAACAAAGATACAAAGTAATTGATGCATCTGAAATGTATATAACAGATATGTCAGATACAAGCTATCAATTAGCAGAACAAAAAATAACAAATGCAATTTTAGAAGTTACCATAGAAAAGAAGCCACAAATATATTTCTTAACTGGTCATGATGAATTTGGTATTGGTGAATATTCAATGCTAAGTACATTATCAAAAAATTTAGTTAATGAAATTTATGATGTAAATAGCTTATACTTATTATCAGCAGATATACCAGAAGTTTGTGATGCATTAATTATTTCTAACCCAGCAAGAGATTTTACTGATATAGAAACAGAAAAAATTATTGCTTACATAAATAATGGAGGAAACATTATATGGATGCAAGATGCATCAGTAGTTTATGATGATATAAAAGTATCAACATTTGCAAATGTAAATAGAATCTTATCACTTTATGGAATTAGTTTTTCAGATGGATTAGTTTGTGAACAATCAAGTAGCAATATATTTATGGGTACACCTTATATGATAATGCCAGAGTTAAGCTATAGTAGTATAACAAAAGATATATACAATGATGGAATTGTAATGATGTTATATGCAAGCAAAATAAATACAAGTGATGCAGAAACTTTAGAAGGATTAGGTGTTACAGCTTCTCCATTCATGACAACTACTGATAGTGCATATTGCAAAGAAGATTTATCACAAGGAATTGAATATATTGAAGGTGTTGATGAATCAGGACAATTTGTTTTAGGTGAAGTATTAGAAAAGAAAATTGACGATGAAAAAACTTCAACAATGATTGCTATTTCAGATGCCTTATTTACTTCAAGCCAATCTATTTTAGGTACAGAATTAATTAATGTTGGAAATAATGGCGATATAGTATTAGAATCAGTTGCAGAATTATCAGACAGAGAAGACACAATAAAAATTCAAAAAGGAATAAGCTCAATAGGTTACATGATAACTGAAACTACAGATACGATAGTTAGAAGTATTGTAATAGCTATACCAGTAGTAATAATTGCCTTAGGAACTATTGTATTAATTGTAAGAAAGAAAAAACATAAATAAAATCCTTTGTTTTAAATTTAAGAAGAATTGGCAAATAAGCCAGTTCTTCTTTTTTTCTTTGTAATAAATTCCAAGTTTTGCTGTTTGTAATTTTTACTTTTTATAAAAAATTATTGAAAATAAAATCTAAGTATTATAAAATAGAACTAACAAAATTTAAGCAATATAAGTAAAGCTAATAAAATTTAAGCAGTAGGAAAGGATAAGCTTAAATATGAAAAAAAATAAAGTAAAAAAAGTAGTTATACTGACTTTATTATCTTTTCTGATTATAGCCATAATTGTAGTAATAGGGCTTTATTTAGGTAATAGCACAATAAGATTATGGATGGATAAATATATTTTGAAAAAGGATATAGGTGAAGAAAATTTACCATTTATAGAAATTGAAGAAAGCGATAATATATCAGCTTTTGCGTATGGTAATTTGGTAGCAACTGTAGGAAATGGAAATTTAACTATATATAATCAAAATGCTAATGAAGTAACAAAAATAGGAGTAACTATAACAACTCCAAAATTTTGTGCAAATGGAAAATACTTATTACTTGCAGATGAAAATGGAGATGATTTATATTTAATTTACAATGACAGTATGCAGTGGCACAAAGAGTTAGAAGGTAATATATCTCAAATTACTGTAAATCAAAACGGAGCTGTTTGTGCTGTACTTTCAGGCACTACTCACAAGTCAATAATAGTAATGTATAATATTAATGGCAATGAAGAATTTAGAACATATTTATCAACAAGCACAGTAACAGATGTTGCAATTTCAAATGATAATAAATATTTAAGCTTTGTGGAAGTTAAAACTTCTGGAACAGTAATAGAATCTTTGGTAAAAACTATTTCAGTGCAAAAAGCAATAACAATACCGGAAGAATCGATTATATACACATATACCACTAATTCAAATTCTTTAATTTTAAAAATAAGATATAAAGATGATAAAGTTGTTGCATACTGTGACAATGGAATACATATCTTTTCACAAGGGAACGATGAAGTTATTTTAGAAATAAATAACAAAATGAATTTCGCTGATATTAATTTAAATGGATATATATGTAGCATTGTTGAAAGTAAATCAGGTTTGCTAAATAGTGAATATGAATTAATAATAAAAAGCGTTGAAACAAAAAAGGAACATACTCATATAATTGGAAGCGGAGTAAAAAATTTATATTGTAACAATGATATAATAGCAGTAAGTTTAGGAAACGAGGTCGAGTTTGTAAAAACATCAGGCTGGCTTAATAAAAGATTTACAACGATACAAAATGTAAAGGACATAACCATAGGAGATAGTGTAGCGGGAATAATATATAAAAATAAAATTGAAATTATAAGTTTGTAAAAGGAGGAAAAATGATAGTTGATATTATTATTTTAATTATTATAGTTTTAGCAATAATACTTGGAAGGCATAGAGGATTAACTGTAACTTTAGTTAATTTATTTTCATTGATTATTGCATTACTAGTTGCATTAATTGTATATAAACCAGTTGGAAATTTTATAATTGAAAAAACATCAGTTGATGATAATTTAAAACAAATTATAAAAGAAAATATACCAATGAGCGAAGATGAATTCAAAATTGATGAAGATTCAAACTTACCAGCTGGAATGAAAAATTACATTAATGACCAAGCTCAGAATGTAAATGTAGCAAAAGATGAGGCTATTGAAAATATATCAACAGACCTTTCAACTGAAATAATTATGATTATATCTTTTGTAGGAATATTTATTATAGTAAGAGCAGTGCTTTTGATAGTTAAAATAATTTCTAAGATAATAAATAAACTTCCAGTTTTAAAACAATTAGACCATTTGGGAGGAGCAATAGCAGGATTTATCCAAGGTGTTATTATTGTATATTTCATATTTGCAGTAATATCAACAATTTCTCCAGTATTTAATAATACACAAATTCTAGAACAAATCAATAATTCATTTATTGGAAAAATGATGTATAACAACAATATTATTATGAACAAAATACAAGATATAAAAAGCAATTAACAATATCATATAATAAAAAATATCTGTAAAAACCTGCAAACTGACACAGAAGTATACCTTGACTTAAAAATTTATATGTAAGAAAGTAGAGTAAACCACACCTGTTAATTATCAGGTGTGGTATTTTTAACTTTAACATCTTGACTTAACATAACTAGCATGATATAATTTTCAACGAAAAGGCTAGAAAGCCTAAATAAAAACACTTTAAAGGAGTGAAAAAAGTGAAAATTACAATTGAGTTATCCGAAATTCCTTTTGAGGGACGGAAGATAATAGCAAAGAGTACTTCTAATGAGAAAGCGCTAGAAGCACTTTCTCAAGACACTGAATGGAAAGTAAGGAAAGTAGTAGCAGAAAGTGTAAATGTAAGTCTTAAAATTCTTAAAAGACTTTCAAAGGATGAACACGATGAAGTGAGGTCAAAAGTAGCACAAAATGCTAATATAACGCCTGAAATCCTCTCGATACTTTCTAAAGACGAAAGTATCGATGTAAGAGAAGCAGTGGCAGAAAATGCTAATATAGCTCCAGAAATTCTCTTAAAATTGTCAAAAGACAAATGCTACCGTGTATTAGTTGCAGTGGCCAGAAATGCTAATGTAACGCCTGAAATTCTATTGAAACTGTCAGAAGAAGGAAATGAGGATGTAAGAATAGAGGTGGCAAAAAATGCTAATGTAACGCCAGAAATTCTATTAAAACTGTCAGAAGCAAGAAGTTACAAAGTAAGAAAAGCAGTAGCTGAAAATGCTAATGTAACACCTGAAATTATCAAAAAGCTTGCAGAAGACGAGATTTACAATGTAAGGTTGTCAGTAGCTGAAAATGTGAAAACAACGCCTGAAATCCTTATGAAACTGTCAGAAGATGAAGAATACTTGGTAAGAAAGTATGTGGCAAAAAGCAATAATGCAACGCCTGCAATTCTCAAAAAGCTTGCAAAAGATATGAAGTGCTTTGTAAGAGAAGCAGTAGCGGAAAATGCTAATACAGCACCTGAAATTCTATTGGAATTGTCCAAAGACAGAGAATGGGAAGTAAGGATGGGAGTGGCAAACAATAATAATGCAACTCCAGAAATGTTGTTAGAATTGTCAAAAGACGGAAGTGTCAGTGTAAGATTTAGTGTAGCAGGAAATGCTAATGCAACACCTGAAATTCTTATGAAACTGTCAGAAGATAAAATAAAATTGGTAAGAGAGGAAGTAGCGAAAAATGTTAGTACAACACCGGAAATTCTCAAATATCTTGCAAAAGATATGGATGAGCATGTAAGGACCTTAGCAAAAAGAAGAATAGTTTAGGAACAATTATAGTACTCTTATAACAACCATAAATTTATGTTTAAGAAAGTGGTAGCAATGATATGATTTTCACACCACACCTGATAATTAACAGGTGTGGTATTTTTAAATTTAAAATGGCGATATTTATTTTTGTCATTTTAATGTCATTTGTTATTTGTATCATATAAAAAAGGTTTATAGATTTAACCTAAAATCTAAATAAAATAAGGAGAAAGTGTTGTATAAGTCAATATTATATGACACTAAAAAAGATATGGAAATATTAAGAGTTGAAAATTTAGTAAAAACTTATGGCAAGGGAGAAAATAAAGTTTTTGCTGTAAACAACATTTCTTTTTCAGTAGAAAAGGGTGAATTCCTTGCAATAGTAGGCGCAAGTGGTAGCGGAAAATCTACTGTACTTCATTTGCTAGGAGGAGTAGATAGACCAACCTCAGGAAATGTTTACATTGATGGTAAAGACATATATTCACTTAATAATGATAATTTGGCTATATTTAGAAGAAGACAAATAGGAATAATATATCAATTTTATAACTTAATACCAATATTAAATGTAAAAGAAAATATAACACTTCCTTGTGATTTAGATGGACAAAAAATAGATGATGAAAGATTAAATGAGTTATTAAAAACTTTGGGTTTAGAAAAAAGAGTAAATCATTTGCCAAATCAATTGTCAGGAGGGCAACAACAAAAAGTTTCAATAGGTAGAGCTATTATAAATAATCCAGCTATTATGCTTGCAGACGAACCAACAGGAAACTTGGATTCAAAAGCAAGCGATGAAATTGTATCTCTACTTAAAATGTCAAACAAAAAATATAATCAAACTGTTATCATGATTACTCATGACTTAGAAATTGCTAAGCAAGCCGATAGAGTAATTACAATTGAAGATGGAAAAATAATAAAAGATGAAAAAAACTAAAAAAGAAAGGAGGCTTAGAAAAATACGATGAATATTTTAAGTAGGTTTACCTTAAAATCAATAAGCAAAAACAAGAAAAGAACAATAGTAACTATTATTGGTGTTGCTCTTTCTACTGCTCTTATTTGCGCAGTTGCAGGAATGTGTATGAGTTTTCAAAAAACATTAGTTGAAACAAGCAAAGAGTCTGATGGAAATTTTCATATAAGATTTGAAAATGTTCCAACAGACCAACTTAAGTATATAGAAGATAATAAAAATGTAAAATCTTATTTTTACACTAAAACTCTAGGTTACAGTGTTTTAAATAATAGTTATAATGAATATAAACCATATCTTTTCATTATGGGATTTACAGATAAGGCATTAGAAAATTCCGGATTAAAACTTGAAGAAGGAAGAATGCCTGAAAATGATAGTGAGCTTGTTATATCAAATCATATAAAATCAAATGGTAGAGTGGATTTAAAAGTAGGAGATACATTAAAATTAAATATAGGAAAAAGACAAGGAATAAATGAAGCTATTTTGAGTCAGCACAATCCATTTCAATTAGATGAAGAAGAAAATATAGTATATGAAACTATTATTGATACTTATGAAAAAGAATATAAAATAGTAGGAATTATATCAAGACCAAGTTATGTACTAGAACCACTGTCGGGACCAGGATATACCGTAATAACGAAAATAAATGAAAATCAAATATTAGAAGGTAATGATGCAAATATTTCCGTACTTTTAAATAAACCAAGTGATAGAACTGCACAACAGGAGTTTGAAGAAAGCATTACAGAAACAATTGAAAAAAATACTAATGTATACATTAATATAGAATACAATAGTGAACTTCTAAGATATGAAGGAAATATGGGCGATAGCACTTTAAGAGCGTTATATTCTATTGTTGTTGTAGTAATTGCAATAATAGTAGTGAGTAGTGTATTTGTAATAAGAAATAGTTTTAGCATATCAGTATCAGAAAAAACGAAACAATATGGCATGATGGCAAGTGTAGGAGCCACATCAAAGCAAATAAGAAAAAGTGTATTAATTGAAGCTTTATTTATTGGAGCAATAGGAATTCCTTTAGGAATATTCTTAGGAATTATAGCAATACTAATTTTAATTTGGATACTAAATATTTTAATGGTAGATATGATTAATTTTAAATTTGTATATGACCTGCCATTAATTGCAATTATAGTTACAGTCATATCGTCAGCAATAACAATATTTTTATCAGCTTTAATTCCAGCAATAAGAGCATCAAGAATAACACCAATAGAAGCAATTGGAGAAAGCAAAGATTTAAAAATTAAAGCTAGAAAAATAAAAACAACTAAAATTACTAAAAAAATATTTGGAATAGGTGGAGTGATTGCATCTAAAAATTTAAAGAGGAGTAAGAAAAAATACAGAACAACAGTTATCTCTCTTGTTGTAAGTATATCAATATTTATAGGACTTTCATCATTTATTCAATATGGTAATAAAATGACAGGATTTTATTATACAGACTATGGATTTAATATACAACTTGATTCTATAGTGGATAATAGTACTCAAGATTCAAAACAAGCAAAATTAGAAATGTATAATGGAATAATTAAAGATTTTAATTTAACAGATTATAGTTATTCATATAGAGGATATGCAGGAATAAATCTTAAAGAATACGCAACTAAAGACAATTTAGAAGAAGTCAATCTTGATAAAATAAAAAAATATGAAGATGGAAAATATGTATTTAAAGATGAAGATACAGAAGTAGAAATAGACATTGTCAAGTTTAATAAAGAATATTTTAGTAAATATTTAAAAGAACTAGGTTTAAAAGAGGATAAAAATGCAGTAATATTGTCAAATGATTTTTATATAACGATAGATGATGGTTCAAGTAAGTATGTAAAAAAGATAGACTTATATAATGTCAAAGAAGGAGATACAATTACTTTAAATGTCCAAAATCTAGGAGATAAAGAAATAACTATTACAAAAATAATTGATGATATAAGACCTATGGGATATAGTATGCAACAATCAACAGGATATATATTTGTATCAGAAGAAAATGATATTATAGATAATGATTTATGTTATTTAAGCCAAATGTATGTAAATGAAGAAAATCCAAATGAGATAGAATCAGAACTTTTAGACAGGAAAAAAGAAGATACTAGATATAGCAACTTAAATATAACGAATCTAGAAACTGTAATTGAAAGTGAAAAAAGAGTAATCCTTATAATGTCAATATTCTTATATGGATTTATAACAGTAATAACTTTAATTGGAGTAACAAACATATTTAACACAATCACAACTAATATGATATTAAGAAGCAAAGAATTTGCAATGCTAAAATCAATCGGTATGACAACAAAAGAGTTCAATAGAATGATTAGATTAGAAAGTATATTATATGGACTAAAATCACTTTTAGTAGGAATACCAATTGGAATAGGTTTGTCGTATGCAATGTATCGTGCATTTTCATTAAATGTAGAATTTGGATTTGAAATTCCTTGGCTACCAATATTTATATCATTTGTATTCGTATTCATAATAGTAGGACTAACAATGAAGTATTCTTTAAATAAAATTAACAAACAAAATATAGTAGAAACAATAAGGAATGATAACATTTAGCTTTTGCCATTCAAAGCTTTAAATGTGTTAATTAATTGAATAAAGTTATTTTTTCCAAGCCTTGTTGTCGCGAGCAACCTGACGGTTGTCGCTTCAGCTACGCGGCTTTTTCGAAAATAACTTTATTCTATATTAAAAGCATCTAAAAGGCTAGTAAAATCTAGCCTTTTATGGTATCATATATTGGAAGGGGGAAATTGCAAAAATAGATGCAATTAAATGCGGAATGAAAAATAAAATTTTGTTAATAGAAGATAACGAAATGATTTTAAAAGGCTTGAAATACACATTAGAGCAAGAGAATTTTGAAACAATGCAAGTCAAAAGTGTAGAAGAAGCGGAAAATATATTAACAGAAAAAGAGTTTGATTTAGTAATACTTGATATAATGCTTCCAGACGGAAATGGATTTGATTTATGCCAATATATAAAAGAAGAAAAAGAAACGCCGGTAATTTGTTTAACAGCCAAAGACGAAGAAAAGGATGTCGTTTTAGGCTTTAACAAGGGTGCCGATGATTATATAATAAAGCCATTCAGAAATAGAGAATTAATATCTAGAATACAAAATGTTTTAAGAAGATTTGATAAAGATAAAAACGAATTAATTTGCAAAAATATTAGAGTAAATTTAGACGCAAAAAGAGTATTTGTAAACGAAAAAGAAGTTATTTTTACAGCATTAGAATATAAGATTTTAGTGCTTTTGCTAAGTAATGTAGGAAAAACCATCACAAGAGAAAAAATACTAGATAAAATATGGGATATGGCAGGAAACTATGTAAATGACAATACCCTAACAGTTTATATCAAAAGAGTAAGAGCAAAGTTAGGCACTGAAGACATAATAAAAACAATAAAAGGAATTGGATATAGAGTAGATGAAAATTAGAAAATCAGATATAAGAAGAATAATTATACCACTTGCAATTGTTGTAATAGTATTTTCTGCAATTTATGTATGTATTGTAAATATGCAGTTTTCGAGTTATGCAAAAGAATATAATTTAGTCATAGATAACATTATTAATAATATAAAAGAAAAATATCCTGAAGTACAAGAAGGAGAAATTATAGAAATACTGCGAAATAAAAGTGAAAATACAGAAACCATACTAAAAAAATATGGATATCAAGAAAATGATATATACATTAAATTATTAGAAGATAAAGTGCAAGAAAACACTATAATAGATGTCATTATTTTATTAGTATTTGGAATTGTTATAGTAATAGTTGTAATGTTATATATATCAAAACAGAACAAAAAAGTAGAAGAAATAAATTCTTACTTAAAAAGAATTAATAACGGAAAGTATAATCTTAAAATTGAAGAAAATACAGATGATGAGCTTTCAAAACTAAGAAATGAACTATATAAAACAACAATACTATTAAAAGAATCAGCAGAAAATAGCAAAGTCGAAAGCAATAATTTAAGTAGGGCAATGGAAGACATATCACACCAATTAAAAACTCCACTAACATCAATAAGAATAATGATAGACAATTTGTATGAAAATCCAGAAATGGAATTAGAAACAAGAAAAGATTTTATAAAAACTATAAGTAAACAGATAGATTGGATTTCATCATTGGTAATATCGTTACTAAAACTTGCAAAGTTTGACTCTGGAACAATAGTAATGACAAATAAAAAAATAAATGTAAAAGAACTTATATTAGAAGTATTAGATAATTTGTCTGTTTTAATTGAAATAAAAAACGAAAATATACAGCTAGACATAGCAGAAAATGTAGAACTTATAGCAGACTACAAATGGCAACTAGAAGCAATAACAAACATATTGAAAAATTCGATAGAACATAGCAAAGAAAATTCCAAAATTAATATAAGAGTAGAAGATTCAAGTGTATTGTTAAAAATAATAATACAAGATTTTGGCGACGGAATTTCAAATAAAGACATAAGGCATATATTTGATAGATTTTATAAAACAAGTAATTCTTCAGAAAATAGTATGGGCATAGGCTTAGCACTAAGTAAAGCAATAATAGAAAAAAGTAATGGATATATAACAGTAAAATCAAAACTAGGAGAAGGAACAACATTTGTTATCAATTATATAAAATAAATTAAATGTAAAATTATAAAAAAATATGTAATAATATTGATATTTAAAAGTTATTTTGTTATACTAGTACTTAGTTGTAACTAGGAGAGTGGAAAAGTTGAAAAAACAAATGAAATCTAATTCAAAGAAAAATAGTAAAAAAAATAAAAATAAAAAGCACCATCCAGTGCGAACTGTGTTTTTAGGATTATTAGTAATATTAATTGCGTTTATTATTTATTTTGCAATAAAAGTTCAAGCTAATGGAGGAGGACTAGCAGGTGTTTTAACTACAATAGTTGGAAGTAGCAAAGACGAAATAGAAAATCTTGAAGACTTATACATTTTATGTATGGGAAAAAGTCAAAACCTTACAGACACAATAATTGTAGTAAAATATGTTCCAAAAACTCAACAAGCATCTATGTTATCAATTCCTAGAGACAGTTTCGTTGGAAATAATATAGAATCTGCAACACCTTATGACAAAATAAATGCACGATATTCAACAAGTGCACAAAGCACAATAGATGCTGTAAATAAGCTAACAGGATTAAAATTAAAATATTACATAACAATAGATACAAAGGCATTGAGAGAATTAGTTGATACAATAGGTGGAGTTTATTTCGATGTTCCAATACCAATGGACTATGATGATGGAGCACAAGATTTATATATACATTTAGCACCGGGATATCAACTACTTGATGGAGTACAAGCAGAAGGAGTAGTTAGATTTAGACATAACAACGATGGAACATCATACTCAGAAGATTATGGTGATAATGACTTAGGAAGAATGAAAACTCAAAGAGAATTTATTAAAACAGTTATAAGCCAAACAATGAAGCCATCTAACATTACAAAAATAAACGACTTACTAGGAATTGCAAAACAAAGATTAGAAACAAATTTATCATGGGATGTAATCAAAAACTATATTCCAGCATTGGTAAACTTCAATACCGAAAATTTAAGGTCTGATGCATTACCAGGAAAAGCAGGATATTATAATAATTACTCATTCTTTATAGTAAATCAGACAGAAGCAAAGCAAGTAGTAAATGATTTATTTCTAGCAACACCAGAAGAAATAGAAAATGGAGCAGAAGGTGGAAATGTCGTAGTAAATGAAATTGCAGAAGAAGTAGTTCCATCAAAAAAACCATCAGAAGTAACACTAGAGCTAATAAATGGAACAGGCTCTACAACAAAATTTCAAGCAGCAGTTACACAGCTTCAAAATCAAGGCTATAAAATAGCAACAAAAGGAACAACAAATGTTATAAAATCAACAATATTAATTGATAGAAAAAGCAATTCTACAGAAACAGAAAATGCATTAAAATCACTACTTTGCACAGGAACAGTTGAAAAAGGAGAAGATATTAGAAATGTTGATTTTACTATAATGTTAGGACAAGATTATTAAAAAAATAGTGGGGGCTATTTTCAAAAAACAGACCCTCTATTTTTTTATTTACACTTTAAGATGGCTACTTTTTAAAACATATTTTAAGATTGTTGCTTTTTTTAAACATAATCTAATATTTTTGTTTGTACTACTTTTTATTTTTCTTCTTACTTAGAACAATGACTACAACAAGTAAAATAACAAAAGTTCCAAAAATACCTATAAGAAAATTTGTATAATCACCAGAATAAACATCGTGAGCTGCCAACAAATCAGAAGAATAGGAAGAACCATTATAGTTATAAGTAATAGTACCAACAACATCTCCTTTGGCAATAGGTGCAAGAAATTTAAGCATTTTTACCTTAGGAGTAATATCAATAACTTCACCTCTTAAAACCAAAGCCTTTATATCATCTTTAACTATTAAATCTAATGATTTAGTAGCTGAATCACCATTAATAATAGTTACTGTGGAAGCCACAGCACCATTATTTATTAAATTAACAAAGTAATAATTTTCAAAACCAAAATCAAATAATCTCTTGCAATCAGCCTCTCTAGTAACATTTGCTTGCTCAGCAGTAGCAGAATAACTTGAACAACTTGCTCCAAGAATTACAGCAATTAGGTGGATATCATCTTTGCAAGCACTAGCAACAATACAATATCCGGCAGGGTCAGTATATCCAGTTTTCATACCATTAGCATATTCATAATATGTACTTCTATCACTATAAAGCAATGCATTTGTACATCTGCAAGAACGAATATCAGAAGTATACAAATCAGTATTAGGCAACGAATAAGATGAAAGTTTTACAATACTCATAAGTTCAATATTATTATAAGCATATTTACCAATAAGAGCTAAATCATAAGGTGTAGAATAATGATTTTCATTATGAACTCCGTTAGGATTAACGAAATTTGTATTTTTACAACCAATTTCTTTAACTTTATTATTCATCATCTCTGAAAACTTAGCAATATCATTATTAAACTTGTCCTTAGCCTCTACTGAGGAATCAGTAGGATAATTATTTCCGCCACAAGCAGCAAATTGAGCCAAAACAAAAGCAGCATCATTTGCAGAGCCAACCATCATAATGTAAAGCAAATCTTTTACACTAAAAGTTTCGCCGGGAATCAAATTGGCTATGGAGTAGGTGGCAGGAACACTGTGAACAGCATAGTAACTAACTGTAACTTGGTCTGAAAAATTGCAATTTTCTAAAACCAAAATGCAAGTTACTAATTTAGTTGTACTAGCAGGGTACATTCTACTATTTGCATTTTTACTATAAAGAATTTTGCCAGACTGTTGGTCCATAAGGACAGCACCGTTAGCGTAAACTTCAATGCTATCAATATTAAAATTATCTTCAATAGTAGTATCTTGTGCACCATAAGAAAAGGAAACTAAAGACAAAAATAAAATTGTAATTATTATACTAAGAAACTTTTTCAACTTGTATCTCCTCATTTTATAAAACTAAATATAATCATATCAATTTTATAGTAATAAATCAAGTAAAATCACGAAAAAATCACATATAATAAAACTCATAAAAAAGGTGAAATATAAAAAGTAAATTAATAAAAAATTTATAAATTCACATATAAAATGAAAAAAATTGACTTAAAAAAATTAATAAAAAAGAAAGGAAGAGAAAATGATAGAAAATTTACAAAACAAATTAAGAGATTTAAGCAATAAACAAAAGATTATAATATTTGTAATAGCGTTGATAATTGTAATTTTTATATTTTTAGTATTATACAAATTTTTCTATGCAGATGAACCAGAACTTTTAGTAGGAGGTAACATAGAAGAAAATTTAGAAAATAATTTTGAAAGTAGTACAGAAGGAAATGAAGTAAAGGAAAGCAAAATAGGAATACCAGAAAGCAAAAAAACTATAACCGTGCATGTAATAGGAGAAGTGAATACACCAGGAGTTGTAACTTTAGAAGAAGGTTCAAGAATAATTGATGCAATAAATTTAGCAGGAGGAAAAACAGAAGAAGCAGACTTATCAAAAATTAACTTAGCTTATGTATTAGAAGATGGAGTACAAATATACATACCTAGCATAACTGAAACAGCAAAAGAAGGTGAAGAAGAAACAATAGAATACATAAGAGAAGGAGCAGGAGAAGGAGTAATAACAACTACATCAACACAAGAAAAAGGAGAAGAAAAAGAACAAAAAGTAAATATTAATACAGCTAATATTTCAAAGTTACAAACCCTTCCAGGAATAGGAGAAAGTATAGCTCAGAGAATAATTGAATATAGAGAACAAAATGGAGAATTTAAAAATATAGAAGATTTAAAAAATGTTTCTGGAATAGGAGAAAATAAGTTCAATAACATAAAAGATAAAATAATTATATAAAAAATCTGGCAGAACTTTAATTCTGCCAGAGAAAAATATCTAAAATTATATAATTTGCTTTAAATTCAATATCGTATTATTTTCAAATGTAAGTTTTAATTTAAAATATGTCATTGGTGATATATATACTTATATGAATTAATCTTTAATTTCTTCAAAACGATATTTTTGAGTAGCATCTGGATACTTTTCGTGGTCAACTTCTGATAAGAACATTTCTAGAGGTCTTGCATAAATACCGTCGGTATGGTTTGTTTTACCTTTATTATCAACACAACGATAAACAACTAGTTGCTCTCCTGTTTCACTATGTTCTGCAACTGTAATTACAAATGATTTTGCTCCTTTAAAATGTCTCCACATTGTAAAAGGCTTTACTACTCTTTCTTCCATAAAAAAAATTCCTCCTTAAAATTGGTTTGATTAGATTTTAAATTCATATAATTATTTATATGTTGGTGCACCCGGAGGGATTCGAACCCCCGATCTCAAAGTTCGTAGCCTTGCATTCTATCCAGCTAAACTACGGGTGCATAAAAATATTATACAACATTTATTAAAGATTTTCAACAAAACTGTGATAAAATATTTGTTAAAATTAAATTTCAAATTAATAAAAATAATTGTAAAAAAAGTAGTTTACGTTTCAACTAGGCTGTGATATAATAAGCTAAAATTAAAGAAAGGGGAATTGCTAGATTTTTGCTAGCATAATAAAAAAATGGAAGAAAAGAAGAAAGAAAGTTACATAACTGGATTTATAGGTTTAATAATTGGTGGATTAATTGCTACAATTCCATGGATTCTAGTATATGTATATGGAAATATGATTTTTTCTATATTATCTATATTAATAGCAGT
>CANQXO010000012.1 GCA_947627825.1 uncultured Clostridia bacterium | reverse complement strand
AGGAATTATGGCATTAAAAAGTTATGATGAAGTAAGAAAAATAGATGTAAGTGAATTTACAGAAGAAAGAGATGGAGCAGAATATTTAAATTGGGCTAAATGTATAGATTTATTACATGAAAATGGAGCAGAACAAGTTTATTTTGTACCATTAACAAATGAAAAAGGAAGTAGCTTATTTATGAGTGAAAATACATTTGAAAATGGAACTGGAGCAGGAAAGAAAACAAATAGATGTTATGAAACTAGAATAGAAATACATATAGACGATAAAGTATATATAATGCATAGTCCAGTGATGAATGGAGCTAATCCTGTTCAAGATAATTCAATGTCTCAACAAAGAGTATGGAACTCTATGTGTAGAAGTTTCGTTAAAGGAGTAGCCATATATACAGGCCTAGGATTTGACTTATGGTTAAAAGAAGAAGACAAACTTTCAAAAATAAAAGAAGATGATTTATCAAAACATGATATATTTAAAATCAAAGAAAGATGTCAAATTGTATATACACAAAAAATGAAAGAAGGTTTAACAACAAAGGAAATAGCAGAAAGATTGCACAAGACTGAAGATGAAGTAAAAGCGTTGTTTAGCTATTTTGATACTTTAAATAATTTTGAAAAGGATTTAGCAAATATTGATACAAAGTCAAGATAGAAGTTTTTATATAGGAGCTTCAGATACAAGTTATGTTGTTGGAAATTGGACAACTAAATCATTTGAAAATTGGTGGCTAGAAAAATTAGGACTAAATAAAAACAATCTAAATACAGAAGCAATTCAAGCAGGAAATAATTTTGAACATAAAATATTGGATGCATTAGGAATTGAAAATTTAGAAAAAGACAAACAAATAATAATAGATAGATTAAGAGTAAACCTTGATGGAAATACAGAAGCTTGTATTTATGAAGTTAAAACACACAATATAGATAAGAAATTCAAAGTATCAAAGCAATACTGGAGACAAGCTCAAGTAGAGATGTATGCAAGTAAAATACATAATTTATACATTGTAGAATATGGACTTGAAGAAGATGATTATAAGAATTTTTTTAATAGCATAGATAAAGAAAGAATAAAACTTATAAAAATTGAATATGATGAAAATTTTATTTTAACAGAATATTTGCCTAGATTAAAAGTATTAATTAAATATTTGAAAGAAGGAGTATTCCCAGTATGGAAACAACAGGAATAATAACAGATATTTCAATAGATTTTAACACATTAAAACCAAAAATAAGCCTTTTATTAGATACAAACAATAAAGATGATATACAAAAACTAAAAAACGAAAATAAGCTAAATGTGGAAATAAAAAAATACAGAAAGAAACGTAGTTTAAATTCAAATAATTATGCTTGGGAGTTAATAACACAAATAGCAAATATTATTAAAAGTAGCAAAGAAGAAGTATATTTATTAATGCTCAAAAGATATGGACAAAGTCAAATGATAAGTGTTTTAGAAGAAATAGATGTAAGTAAATTTCTTAAATACTATGAAGAAGCAGGAGAAAGTATTTTAAATGGAAAGAAATTTAAGCATTACAAGGTTTATACAGGAAGTTCCGAAATGGATACAAAAGAAATGTCAATTTTAATAGATGGAATTGTCTCAGAAGCAAAAGAATTAGGAATAGAAACATTAACACCAAAAGAATTAAGTATCTTAAAGGATGAATGGAAAAAGTAAAAATTAAAGGAGAAAAAAGTGAGCATTGATTATTCTAACTTTAAATTTCCTAAAAATGCAAGAGTAAAGAATAAAAAGTTAATAGATAACAAAAAGCACAAATGTGAGTTTTGTGGCAAAGAAAATTGTTATACAAATACTCATCACATAAAATCAAAAGGTTCTGGAGGGAATGACACAGAAGACAATTTAATAGAATTATGTTCAACTTGTCATAGATTAGTACATGATGGAATCATAAATAAAGAAGCATTATTGAAAATTATAAAAGAAAGGAAAAGAAAATGATAAATAAAGAAGATTTTGAAAATAAAAAACTGGAATCTAAAATTATGGATACGATATTGGATTTTATGTTAGAAAAAGCACCTAATACTGATGATAATCAATTAATAAAGAATCAACATGCATCTAGTAAAATAGATAAGAAAGTATTAGAAAAATTGACAAACAAAGAATTAACAAAAGAGCAAATACAACAATTAACATCAGTTTATAAACAAATGAAAAATATATTAGAAGATATACTAGATAAAAAATAAAGTAATGTGGTGGCGGAATAGACATATCTAGTTTGATATTAGATATGGTAAAACTAAACGGCTAATATTGTAAAGTGTTCCTCGCTCGGCTACCTTGAAAAGGATAGTAACGTAAGAAGGTCAATATTTGCTGAATAGTAATAGTAGACGCTGTGGGGTGCAGAATAACACACGAAATAATTAACCTTAAATAGATTATAAAGTCGTGGCGTAAATACTCCCGAGATAATTTTAAGTAAAGCTCAAAAGTTATTTATATAAGGTGCAAATCCTTATCCACATTGCCCTTATTACATTTTGTTTTTTGATATAGAGCCTTCCCCAGATACCAAAGCTCTATATCAATATTATAAAAATATTATTTATTTAATATAGAAATATTACACCAGGAGTTAGACATATAAAATCTAGCTCCTATTTGCGAAAGGAGAAAAGATGGCAAGAAAGAGAATGTTTGATTTAGAAATAGTGGATACAGACTTATTTCTTGAAATGCCACAATCTACACAAAATCTATATTTTCATTTAGGTATGAGAGCAGATGATGATGGTTTTGTAAGTAATCCAAAAAAAATAGTAAAAACAATAGGAGCAAATGATGATGACTTAAAAATATTATTTTTAAAGCAATTTATTATACCATTTGAAAGCGGTGTAGTAGTTATAAGACATTGGAAATTAAATAATTATTTAAGAAAAGATAGATATGTAGAGACGATATATAAAGAAGAAAAAAAACAATTAATAGAAGATGAAAATGGAATATATAACTTAAATTGTAATATTGGTATACCAAATGACAACCAACGGTATACCCAGTATAGAAAAGAAAAGTAAAGAAAAGAATAGTATAGATAATATTATATTACCAGCTTCCGAAGAAAAATCTTCTCCAGCTTCTGTAAAAGCCAACGACATAATTGCGTTGAAAGATCAAGAATTACAGGAAGAGAAGAAAGCAAAAGCCAGCAAACATAAATATGGAGAATATAAAAATGTGTTGCTGAAAGATGAAGAATTGCAAAAATTAAAGAAGGAATATTCAAACTGGGAAGAACTTATAAAATATTTAGATGAATATATAGAGATGAAAGGTTATAAAGCAAAATCTCACTATCTTTGTATCAAAAAATGGGTAGTAGATGCAGTAAAAAATAAAACTAAAAAAGGAGAATCTAAAAGTTCTTTTAATCAAAGAGAACATAAAGATTTAAATAGTTTTTATTCAAATTTAGGAGAGTGATAATAAGTGAACACAATTACTCAAGAAATCTGGAAAGATGTAAAAGGATATGAAGGTTTATATCAAGTTAGTAGTTTAGGTAAAGTAAAAAGAATAAGATTCATTAACAAAAATACAAGTAGACCACAAGAGAAAGTAATAAAACAGAAGTTAAGAAAAGATGGATATTTAGAAGTTGCATTATATAAAAAAGGAAAAGGCAAAAGTATTCAAGTACATAGATTAGTTGCACAGGCATTTCTTTATAATATTGATAATAAACCAGCGGTGAACCATAAAAATGGAAATAAAACGGATAATAAAGTAACTAATTTAGAGTGGGTAACAGTAAGTGAAAATGCAATACATAGTAGTAGAGTTTTGCAAAAAAATGTAAAAAGAATAAATCAATACGATTTACAAGGAAGATATTTAGCTACTTATGCAAGTATTAGAATAGCAAGTGAAATTAATGGAATAAAAGAATGTAGCATATCTAATGTATTGGCAAAAAGAAAGAATAGAACAGGAAAATATAAATGGGAATTTGCAATAGATGAAAAAGTAGATAAATTCAAAGATATGATTAAGGAAAATGAAAGTCATATACCATATTTATATTAGGAAGAAGGTAACAATGCTAAAAATAAAAGATAGTGTAGATTTAAAAGAATTAGAAAAGTTTGGTTTTGAATTTAGTGAAGATGATAATTTTTATTTTTATTATGAATTTACTGAACCTGATTGTAATAGCGAATTAAGGACTTATATAGATAAAGATACAAGAGAAATATCAACTGGTTTTGATATGTATGTTAGTCCTTATAAAATACATAATAAAATATATGACTTAATAAAAGCAAATTTAGTAGAAAAAGTTTAGGAGGTAATTATGATAATAGTAAGTCAAAATAAAGCAGATATAATTAATTTTGATAATATAACTCATATGTATTTTGAACCTAATGATAATACAATCAATGTTCTTACAGAATATGATGATTATATATCAATAGGTAAATATAAAACAAAAAAACGAGCAAAAGAAGTATTACGAGAAATAATAAATTCTTATAGAGATTATAGAACAGCTGAATGTGATGGATATACAAATGTATTGCAAGAAACAGCAGTATATGAAATGCCTGAAGGATAAGGAGATATAAAATAAAAAAAGTTCAAAAATGGGATTTTAAAAATCATTATTATGAAGATGAATTAATAGATGATAAATGTTCTTTGTATGAAAAAGATATGGATAAAGTTGTAAAGTGTTCTAATTGTAACAAAGAAATTAGATTTGGAGATTGTTATACAAGTAGACAATATCATAATGATTATGGGTTCGGCTATGCGGTTTGTGAAGAATGTTTTGAAAAAGAAATGAAACAAGAAATGGAAAGTAAAGGTAGGTAGTTATGGAAAATAAAATTAAAAAATTAAAAAAGTTTTTACAAGAAAATTATCCAAATATGCAAGCATATAATACAAAAAATATAGCAGGAGACTATATGGAAAATGTATATGATGAAGATAATATAAAAGTTGATTATTATCCAGAATATGGCTATATCGAAATATTTGGATTAACAAATGATGAATTTGAAGACTTGCTGGATAAAGATAGTTATACAGGTAATCATCATTTAAAAACTTTTAATGAATATAAAATTCAGAATAAAATTGATATACAAGTAGGAGATAGAATTACATATATAGATAAACAAGAAAAGAAATGTATAATAACTGTATTAGAAGATAAAGGAGAATTAAGTGATAATAAAGATAATCCTATAAAAGAAATTTTAAAAATAGAACGACCAAGATATGAAGTAGTAGAAGAAAAGAAAGAATTATTAACTGAAGAAGAAAAAGAATTTTTGAAAACAGCTTTAATGTTTGGAAATTATGGAGAAGAAACGAAGAATGGGGTTATAAAATTTATAGAAAAAAGAGGATATTATATATATTTTTATCATGATGAATGGGCTAGTAATAGTATCTATATAGACAAAAATTTATATTTTAAAAATTTGGAAGAAGATAGAAAATATACATTACAAGAATTAGGATTGGACTAGCCTATGAAATACAGAAGTCTAAATGATAAATGTAAAAAAGCAATAGAGACAGGAAGATGCTTAGGTTGTCAAGGATTAGAAGAGCCTAATTATACAGGAAATCCAAATTGTCAATATAATAGAATACCTACTGTCCAAGAAAGTATAAATCAAGTTTGGAGAAATTTAGGAGTGCAGGAGAAAATAAAATTATGAAAATAGAATTATATAACGATCATTTTGAAAATGCAAAAAGATATGGAATACCACATGCACAATTAATTATAGCAGATATTCCTTATAATTTGGGAAATAATGCTTATGCTAGTAATCCTATGTGGTACATAGATGGAGATAATAAAAATGGAGAAAGTAAATTAGCAGGAAAAACATTTTTTGATACAGATAATGATTTTAAAATAAATAATTTCTTTGATTTTTGTACTAGATACCTAAAGAAAGAACCAAAAGAAAAAGGTAAATCACCAGCAATGATAATATTTTGTGCATTTGAACAAATACAAATGGTTATAGACGAAGCTAAAAAACATGGATTAGTAAAAAGTTATCCATTAGTATTTATAAAAAATTATTCTAGTCAAGTATTAAAAGCAAATATGAAAATTGTAGGAGCAACTGAATATGCAATTGTGCTATACAGAGATAAACTTCCTAAATTTAATAATGAAGGAAATATGATTTTTAACTGGTTTGAATGGAAAAGGGATAATAAAAATATATATCCAAAAATACATCCAACACAAAAACCAGTAGGAGTACTAAAAGAGTTGATAAAAATATTTACAGATGTAGAAGATGTTGTTATAGATCCAGTAGCAGGAAGTGCAACAACACTAAGAGCTTGTGCAGAACTAAATAGAAATTGCTATGGATTTGAAATAAAAAAAGATTTTTATAAATTAGCAAAAGAAAAAATGATAAGTGAAGATTCATTGAATAATATATTACCTAACGGACAAATAAGTTTTGATACCAATATAAATAAATTATAAGGAGAAAAAATGGATATAGTAAAAATAATAATAAAAACAATTATATTTATTTATGGAATATGTTTTGGAATATCTTTATTATTAGCGATTTACTATAACATTTTTAAGAAAGAAGGTAAAAAATGAGTAATTTTAAATGTAAGTGTTGCGGAAATTGTTGTTCAAATTATCTCCCTTTAAGAAAAGAAGAAATAGAGATTATGAGAAAACTAGCTAAAAAAGAAAATAAACATCCTTTAATTCAAGATTGGTATAGTATATGTCCATTTTTAAATAATGGTAATAAATGTGATATTTATAAAAATAGACCAATTATATGCAAAGAGTTTACTTGTTATAAGTTTGAAAAAAATATTTATAGCAAAGAAATATTTAAGACTATACTTGAAAATGATTTTAAATTAATTGATATAAGAAAAGAAATATTTGGAAGAAGGTAAAACAATGAGTAAAGCTGATGAAATGTTAAGAAATTTAGGTTATGAGTTTGATAAAACTTGGAGTAATGAAAAATATATTACTTATAAAAATAAACTTAATGATTATACAAATATGGGAACAAAAACAATAGATTTTAGCTTATCTAGAAAAACAGTAAGAAAATCAAAAATTATAGGTGTTAAGCTAGAAAGATATTATGATTTTATTACAATGCAAGAACTACAAGCAATAAATGAAAAAGTAAAGGAATTAGGGTGGTTAGATGTTAAATAAAAAAGAAATAACAAAAGAAGATTATGTTTTAACAAATATAAATATAGATGGTTATTATGTAATTAAATTGAAAGACGGTAATTCATACAAGGTATATAAAGAAGGTAGTAGAGATTATATTTTAAAGGATAATGAAAAAATCTATTTAGATAAACAAGTACAAAATTTAGTATTAAGTAATATTAGAGAATATGAGAGGTATGGAATATGAGTAAAGAAGAAATAGAAAAAGCAAAAGAAAGATTAAAAAATTTAGAAGAAGATGCAGCATTGTTTAGTACAGGTTGGAAAGAAAGATTAAAAGATAATGAAAAACAAGCAATAGAAACACTTTTACAATACATAGATCAACTAGAACAAGAAAATAATAAGCAAAATAAAATAATAGATGAAATGGCAGATAAAATATATGAAGAAGGCATTATATGGGATAATAAAGAGCAAGTAAAACAATATTTTGAAAAGAAAGTAGATAAAGATGAAGGAAAGAAAGAATCAAATGAAAATAAATGATATGAATTTATCAATAAAACAAAGTTATTATAATAAATCAACGACAGAAGAAGATAATATAACTCATAATATAGATATAAGCAAAAATTATCCTTTATATGTATTTGAATTAAACAAATTATATTTTGATGGAACAAAAGAAGAAACAGTAGACAAAATAATAAATGATTTAGAAGAAGTAGTTAATACATTAAAGCAAATGAGAGATAAAGGAGATAATAAATGGGAAAAATAATTTTAATAATACTTAGTATGTTATTTGGAATAGGTTTATTACTAGCTATTTATTATAATATATTTAAGAATAAATAAAAGGAGTTACTATGAAAGCAAAATATATAAAGACAATGAATTTCACTTTTGAAAATGTAATAATATTAAATTGTGAAACAGAAAAAGAATTGGAAGATAAAATAAAAGAAAATGAAGTAATAAAAATAAATAATGAAGGTACTGTTGAGTGTATTAATTCAAGTTATATAATGTATTATCAATTATAAAGGAGAAATGAAATGCAAATAATTGAACGTAGAAAAATATTAGATGCTCCCGAATTTAATATAGGTGATAGAGTTTGGATTTATATAGATTGGATAGGTTATCAAAAAGGAACAGTAATAGCAATGAATAATAACAGTATTGTATATGCTTGGTTATATGATATACAAATTGATGAAGGTCAAGAAACAACTAAAAAATATACTTGGAATAGATGTGATTTGGATATGAGAAAATTAAAAGAATAAGGAGCAAAAGATATGAGTTGTGAAGCAAAAGCAACACCACGGAAATGGTGTAAAAGAAAGAGGAAAACCAAGTATAGTAATTAATAATTCATTGAAAGAAATTTTTTATTATTTAGACAACTATTATTTGGATTTATATTATGAAAACAATATAGTTTATGTATATAGTGTAAGATAAAGGAGAATAAAATGTATTTAGTTATAAAAGAAACTCAAAATGATAATAAATTTAATCAAATACCTTTAAGACTTTATAAAGATATATATAAAGCATACGATTTTATACAAAATTATATAAAAGAAAGCTCAGAAGATTATTATGTCAAAAATATAGTATTAAATAAAAATGATATAAATAAAAGATACATTATAAATCAAAGATGGTTTTTAAAATATAAAAATGGTAGAAGATATACCTTAAAAATAAGATATTTTAAAGTATTTTGAAAAGAAAGTAGAGGAAAAGTAAATGAATAGACAAGAAAATATAAATAAAATTAATTTAAAACTTAAGACAAAAGAAGCCATAGAAAAAGCAAGAAAAATAATAGATAAACATAAAGGAAAAACAGACGAATGTACTATTGAAGTATCTTTAGCTTATGATATGCAATATGTTGAAAAATATATACAAGAGTTAGAAACAAATGCAGATGAAACAATTATAAAAATTGGAAGTATTATCTGTGATTATGGAAAAAAGTGGGATAATATATAATGTCTAAGAATATTATAAAGAAAGTAGAGAAAAAATAAATGGAATTATCAGAAGCATTTAAAATACTAGAAGGAGACCCAGAATTGCAATGTAAATATGGTAAGGATGGAGATGGTTGTATAAATCCTCAAATTGCAAAAGATGAAGCAATATTAACAATAAAAAATTATATAGAATTTCAAACTATACCTAAAAAGAAAATAGAAGATAAGATAAAGGCATACAAAAAGTTAATTGAAGCTATAAGCGAAAGTGAACGATATAGTCATGAAATACCATTGTATAGGCATGATATACAAGTTTTACAAGAATTATTGGAGGATAAAATATGAACGCTGAAAGTAAAATATGTAGCAGAAATGAAATTAGAAGGTTAGAAAAAGCAGCTAGGGATAAAGATAAAAACAAGTTAATAGAGTGGGGAAGACAGTTTGAAAATCAAATTAGAGATGAATATGATAAAAGATATAATGAAGAATATGATAGAGCTTTTAAAGAGGATTTTGCTAATGTAGTTGATACTTTTTGTTTAGCTATTACATATACATTACATTTTAATGAAAAGACTAAATTTGGAAGAGAGAGAACAATAAATTTTCTAAATGATTTATTAGTAACTGTTGATTTATTTAGAACAGGTGAATATTCACCTGAAGATTATAGAAAAGAACTAGAAAAAGATGGAATATACTTTTCAGATGTTCAAAAAATTACAAAGAAAAAATTAAGAAACGAGGGACATTTTAAAAACAAAGAAATGGATTAAAATTTTAATCTTAGAAATTTTATTAATAAATAAAAAAGGATAATAAAATGGAAAAAATATCAAAAGAAATTAAAATGAAAATGAAAAGAGAATTTGAACAGTATTGGCAAAATAAAAAGAAATTAAAAGAATTAGAAGAAAAAATTATAGAGTCTTCTCCAGGAGAAATAAATGGATTGCCTAAAAATAATACAATTTCAGATACAACCGCACAGAAGGCTATAAAACTTGCTTCTACAAGATCTATTTTGTTTTGCAAGGAAAGAATAATGTACGTAGAAAATGTAATAAATCAACTATCCTCTTTTGAACAAAAAATTTTTTTCGCAATATTCAAAGATAGATGTAATTGTAAATACTGTGAAACTCATTTTAATATCTCTAAATCTACATATTACAACATTTACAATAAATGTATAGAATTATTAGCTAAAGAGTGGGGAGAAATTTAAAAAAATTTTTAAATTTGTTGGAAAAAATCAGGAAAAAAACATAGTTTTTTTATGCTATAATGAGTATGGTGGGAAATGTAAATATTTTTTCTTTTATTCAAATATTAAAAGAGTTCTTTCAATAAAGTGAACCATATATGTGGACACTTAAAAAGAGCTCTTTTTATTGTAATTATATTATTTTACTTAATCTAGATTTTAAAAGTAAAATAAATTATAAATATACCTCACATCATTTATTTGATACAAATAACTCTATCATAACAATAATAGGAATTGATCTAGCAATTCCTATTTAATTAGGAGAAAAATATGAGTATAAAAGAAATAATGAGTGAATATAAAAGACAGATATGCCCTAGTTGTGAACATTATGTAGATAAAGAATATAATGATTGTACTATAATGCTAGACATAAATCATAATGCAAAATGTGTAAATTATAAATGTTTGAAATTTTGCAAAAATATGAAAGAAAACAAAGATTTATTTATTAAAGAAAAAGAATCAAAGATATATGTAACAGCAAAAAAACAAAATTCAATTATGAAATTAGTATAATGAGTATTTAGGAGTTTTTTATGAAATTTCAAATTAATAATAATGAGTGGGATATTATAGAAAAAGAGTCTGATGTTATATTAAAAGAGTATCAGGAAGGATTAGATGATAGAGCAACTTTTGCGTTTGGTTTAACAATATTTCCAAAACATGAAATCTGGATAAATAAAAACATGGTAGAGGAACAAAAAATAAGAACATTAAAACATGAATTAACACATTGTTTCATTTATAATTATGGTTTATATAATGTTCCAAACTTTAATGAAGAAATGGTATGCGATTTAGTGGCAAGTATAAATGATTTTATCAACAAGATTGTAGCAGAATATGATAAAAAAGCAGATAATTATTTTTGGGATGATTATGAAAGGAATATAAGAAATGACAAAAAATGAATTAAAGGAAATATTTGAAGAAGCTAAAAGACAAACAATAGATGTAATTATAGAATTAACTGTTCCAACAAGAAAAGAATCAGAATATATAATAGTTTTAACAGATAATTTAGATTATAAATTAGATTATTATATGAATAACTATAATGACAATTTAGAACTTGAAAGATGTAAAGAAGTTAAAATATTAAGTGCAAAAATAATAGATACAGATGATATATTATAAAAAAAGGGTGGTATAAATGGCAAATGAACAAAATTTAATACCTATGAATAAACGTACGCCAAGAGAACGCATAGAAATTGCAAGAAAAGGAGCAAAAGCAACAAACAAAAAAAAGGCTGAGAGAAAAACATTAAGAGAAGAACTATTGTTATTATTAGCTACTGGTAATAAGCAAAATAAGATGAGTATAGCAATGATAGAAAAAGCAATAAAAGGTGATACAAAGGCATTTGAGGTAATAAGAGATACTATTGGAGAAAAGCCAAAAGACCAAATAGAAGTAGAGCAAGATAAACCATTTGAAGTAAATATTAATGTAAGAAAAAGTGATTAAAAATAATGGATATAGAAATAACTGAAAAACAAGAAAAATTTATAAATTCGAAAGCATTTGAAACATTGTTTGGAGGAGCTGCTGGAGGTGGCAAATCTTATGGACAATTAATAGATGCTTTTTTATATGCATTAAAATATCCTAAATCAGCACAAATTATATTCAGAAGAACTTTTCCAGACTTAGAAAAATCAATTATAAGAAAAAGCTTAGAAGTTTATCCTAAAGAAGCTGCTAGTTATAATTCAAGTAAACATACATGGACTTTTAAAAATGGAAGTATAATAGATTTTGGATATATAGATAATGAAAAAGATGTGTATCAGTACCAATCAGCAGAATATGATGTAATAAGATTTGATGAATTAACACACTTTACTGAATATATGTATATTTATATGATTTCAAGATGTAGAGGAGCAAATAGTTATCCTAAATTTATTAAAAGCTCCTCTAATCCTGGAAATATAGGACATAGTTGGGTAAAAGCTAGATTTATAGATGTAGGAAGTCCTAATGAAATACATGAAATAACAACAGAAGGAGGAGAAAAAACAACAGTTATATTTATTCCTAGTCTAGTTCAAGATAATATATTTTTATTAAATAGTGATCCTGATTATATTAAAAGATTAGACTTATTACCTGAAAAAGAAAGAAAAGCTTTAAAATATGGAGATTGGGATATATTTGATGGACAGTTTTTTAATGAATTTAGAAGAGATATACATGTTATAGAGCCATTTGAAATACCTACAACATGGAGAAGATTTAGAACTAGAGATTATGGTTTAGATATGTGTGCTGTATTATGGATAGCTTTAGACTATGATATGAACGCATATGTTTATAAAGAATTATATGAAAGTGATTTAATTGTTTCAAAAGCAGCAAAAAAGATAAATGATATGACAAATGAAAGTATATATTGTGATTATGCTCCGCCTGATTTATGGAATAGAAATAGAGATACAGGAAAAAGTACAGTAGACATATTTGCAGAAAGTAATCAATATCTAACAAAATCAGATAATAATAGAGTTCAAGGATGGCTCGCAGTACATGAGTGGCTTAAATTATATACAGATGAACAAGGACAACTTAATAGTAAATTAAAAATATTTAATAATTGCACTAATTTAATTAGAACATTGCCTGCTGTCATACATGATGAAAAAAATCCAAATGATGTAGCAACAGAACCACATGAATTAACACATATGCCTGATGCATTAAGAGGTTTTTGCATTATGTATCAAACTCCAGCAACTAAAAAGATAACTTTACCTAAGGAAGGATATTATTCAAAAACAGAATTAGAAGATTTAGGTTATACAGACATTGAAACTCCTACAAGAGGAGTTATTTCTTTGTCAAGAAGGAGGAGATAAAAATGGATGAAGTTTATATTGTAATAATTTTATGTATGAGTATGATGATTTTTATAACAAGTATATTATTTACTATAGTGATAATTAAAACTACAAAAACATTTTATAAAGATTCTGAAAGTGAAAAAAGAGAAATAAAAAGAAAGCATCCTAATAATTCTAAAGTAAATTTTGCAAGTCAACTTGTAGGTAGAAAGGATATTTATTCTAAATATAAAAATAAAGATGGGTTATATGAGCCACAAACAGGAAAGAAAGGTATAGAAATCAAGATTAAAAATGAAGAGGAGTAATAAATGGAAGAAGATTTATTAGAAAATAATCTAGATGAATATATAAAAAAGAAAAAAGAACAACGAAAAGCTATAATGTCAGATGATGAAATAGAAGAAGCGGAAAAATTTTTAACGTGGTATAGGCGTGCTTATAATGATAAACAAAGATTAGGATTAACAAAGAAATGGGAAGATATAAATAATTACTGGGAAGGTGATTTTGAGTATGAGGATGAAGAAGATGAAATACCAAATACTAATATAACTAATTCTAATGTAGAAGGTAAAACAGCATTATTAAGCGATCAAACAATATCAATTCAAGTAGACCCAATAGAACCAGGAGATAAACCATTTTGTGATGAAATAAGAACTCTTGCAGATTTTATAAAAGAACGTAATAAAATGTATAGAAAAATAGAAATACATGAAAGACGTAGAGAAATGACTGGAACAGGAATATTTAGAGTTTTATGGGATTTTAATAAATTAGACGGAAAGGGATTACCAATAATAGAACCAATACATCCATCAAAATTATTTGTTGACCCTTCAATTACAGATGTATATAAAATTCAAGAAGCTCAGTATATTATAGAAGCTAGAGCAAAGTCGATATATAGTGCATATATGAATTATGACAAAGAAGTTGTAGATGCTATAATTCCTAATTTAGATCCTATAGAAAATACAATAGAAAATACTGAAGAAGACCAATATGTTCATTTAATGATTTGGACAAGATATAAAGAGAATAATAAAGTTGTTTTAAGATTAGTAGAAATGTCTGGAGACGGAGTAATACTAAAAGATACAAAAAAGAAATTAAAAGAATATAAAACAAAAAATTTAAATAATAAAAAAGATGATAAGGAAGAATTATACTTATTTCCAAATGAAAAATATCCGTATTTTTTAACTCCTGATATGTATAGAGAAAATACTATTTGGGGAAAAGCTAGTGCAGAACTTATGCTTCCTATATCAGACCAAATTGATGAAATAGATGAAAACGTAATAAGAAATTCAAGACTTACAGGAAATCCAATAGGATTAATATCAAATAATTCTGGAATTGATGTAGGAAAAATTACAAATTCTCCAGGACAAATGATTCCAACAAACGATATAAATGCAATGAAATGGTTACAGCCTCCTAATATGCCTACATATATTTTACAAAAACGTAATGATTTGATTAATAATGACAGGATGGTTGTTAGTAGATTTTCAGATCAAATGATAGGAAAACAACAAAATGGAATTGATACAGCTACTGAAAGTTTAGCATTACAAAATAGTGGAAATTCAATGATTGAACATAAAAAAGCATTACTACAAGAAACATTATCAGAACTATTTGAATATGCTATTGAACTATCATTGTTAAGTTGGAATACAACAATGTTATTTAGAATAACAGGAAAAAATGGAGAAGATGACTTTATATCTTTTAATCCTGATTTACTAAATAAAGTTCCTATTTTAATTGAATCAGATAGTGATTATAGAAAAAAGTTTTTAGAAAAGAATCCAAATGCAAAACCAGAAGATTATAAATATATGCAATCTGATAAGGGAGAAACTAGAAAGATAAAATTTGATTTGAAGGTTTCAGTTGGAACTGGCCTTCCTAATAATAGAGCATATAGATATTCTATTGTAAGACAATCTTACATTGATAATGCTATATCAAGAAAAGAGTATAGAAATTATTTAATGACACAGGTAGGATTAAATATTCAAGAAGTTCCTGAATCAATAGAAGAGCAACAAGAATTAGGCATTTATGATCAAGAAACAATAAATCAATTACAAAATAATCAAGCAATAGGAAATCAAAACAATGCTAATATAGAAGGATTAAATGCAAATGGAAATGTTAAAACATCAATGCTAAATATGTAAAAGGAAAGGAAGGTATTTATGTTAGATGATTATAAAGTAAAAAATTCAAAAAAGTGCGACTGTGGTTATGAGTTTATAATAAATGACATTAATAAATTAGAAAAATTATCAAATTCTAATATGTATGGTGGCAATGTAAAACATGTAAGTAAAGTTTGTTGCCCTAATTGTAAAAAAGAAACAATTCTATTATTAAAACAAGATGGTCAAACATACAAACTTATAGATATAGCACAAAAAGAAGAAAATACAAATAGTACACTTTTAGAACAAATAAAAAATGATATTAAATACGATAATGTCAACAATAATGAATTTATATGTCCTGAATGTAAAAAAACTTTCAAAAATAATTCTGGACTTAAGTTACACATGAAGGTACATGAAAAAAATTAGTTTTATATTATTTCTACTAAAATGTGGAAAATATATAAATTTAGAGCAGATAAGCTGGCAAAAAATCATAATTTTTAGAGGACAAAACCTGGCTAAAAATGGAAGGGAGAGCTAATAATGGAAGAACAAAACGGTATAGACTTGGGAGCAGTTAATATACCAAATGATGAAGGTACAATTTCTTTACCTAATCAAGAGGACATTGAAAATCAAGAAGATTCCTTAGAAAATAATTCTCAAGAAGAAAACAACCAAAACAATAATTTGATAGATAAAGATAAGGAAAACCTCAAAAAGGGTGTAAATTATGAAAGAAAGCTTAGGAAAGAAGCAGAAAAGAAAAACAAAGAACTAGAAGAAAAGATTAAAGCTTTAGAAAATAATACGCCGAAAAAAACAACAGTTGATAAGCTAATTGAAGATGGAATAGATGAATCTGTCGCAAAATCAATAGCGGAAGCCATTGATGATAGACAAGAAAATCAGGAGACAATTCAAATAAAGAAAGAATTGGCAGATATGAAATTTAAATTAGCTTTATCAGAAAAAGCAAAAGAAGATGACTTCTCAGATATACAAGAACATGAAGATGAAATAAAAGAATTAGTTGACAAAGGCTTATCAATAGAACAAGCATATTTTGCTACCACATACAAAAAATCAACTAATACAAATAGTGAGATAGAAAGAAAAGTTGAAGCTAAAATGCTAAATAATCAAGCTAGAAAAGAAATCTTAGGAAATCTTAATTCTAGTGAAGAGATATCTCAAACAGATAAAAATAAGCCAAAAGCAACAGCTAATGAAATAGCTATGGCCAATTTAGCAGGTATAAGTGTAGAAGAATATTTAGCAGCCAAAAACTCTAATTCTATTAATCAATATAACAAGATTATGAATAAAAAGTAAAAAAATTTATGTTTATCCACTAAAAATAAAAATTTAGGAGGATAAAAATTATGGCAACAACTGCAGCAATGATGACAAGAGAAAATTTTGCAGAATTATTAACACCAATTCATAAGAAGGTGTTCTTTGATTCTTATAATGAAAAACCATTAGTGTATAAATCAATTTTTAAAACTGACACTATGAACGCGAAAGAGCAAACATACCCACATTTAGGAGCTTTAGGATTGTGGGCAGAAAATACAGAAGGAAGCAAATTCAATCATGACAAATTTGATGAAGGCGAAAATGCTTCTTTCACAGCAAGAAGATTTGATAAAGCTTATGAACTTACTTGGGAATTAGTACAAGATGATCTTTATAATGTTATGAAAGGAATTGGAAAAGGAGGATCTGCTAAAGCATTAGGAAGAGGACTAAGAGCAACTGAAGAAGAAGAAGCTGCTAAAATAATTAAAAATGGATTTGCTAATGTTGGATATGATGGAAAAGCTTTATTTGCAACAGACCATCCTCTAATCAATTCAGCAAGTGAATGTTCTAATTTGATTGAAGGAGCTTTAACAGACGAAACACTAAAACAAGCTTTAACATTAATGAGACTACAAAAAGATGAAGCAGGAATACTAATTAACGCATCAGCTTCTCAATTAGTAGTATGCCCAGAATTAGAATTTACTGCAAAAGCAATTGTAAACTCTATTTTACAATCAGGAACAAATAACAATGATGTTAATACAGTTCCAAATTTAACTGTAAGAGTATGGGATAATTTATCAGATTCTACAGGTGAAACAAAACCTTGGTTTATTCAAGATACTTCTATGGATAATTTATTATTCCTAAGAAGAGAAAATCCAATTTTTGATTCAGAAAAAATTCAAGATCAAATGGATTATCGTATGTATGGATATACAAGATTTGATGTTGGTTATTGCGACTGGAGAGGATTAGTAGGCTCAAAGGGTGTTACACCCTAGCCCTGCCACGAAAAAAGTAACCGTGGCATTTCCAACAGGTCAAGTGTATGGAAAAAATGTATCTGATTTACAAGATGTAACACTTCAAGGAGACAAAGTAAATGGTACTTTAAATTATATAGAAGCTTATGATGAATTTGAAGAAGGAGCAGAAGGAAATTTTTTAGCAATAGAAGTTGAAGAGGCTAAAAGTGGAGATACTGTAACTGTTGAATTGTCAGATCCAGAGAAAAAAGGAACAGTAACTTTAAATGCAAGTGATTCTATATTAGTTTCAAAGATACATTCAAATACACAAACCATTACATTAAAAAATGGTGAAGCAACTAAAATATTGAATTTAACAGGTTTAACACTAAATGAAAAAGTGTAAATTACTTAACAAGGGGAGAATTATTTCTCCCCTTATTTTCATAGGAAGGAGAAAACAATGGCTATATCATATGAAAAGATAAGTAAAACTCAAAGCAGAGCTCAAGGAAGAACAGATGCCAGTCTTGCAAATGATTCTAACCATTTAGGAGGACTTCCAGCAGATGATTATGCTTCTAAAGAATGGGTCAAAAATTATCATAGTGAAAATGAGAAAAACCAAAAAAAATATATTGATGAACAAGATAAAAACACATTGGAGAGTGCAAAAGAGTATACAAATACACAATTAAGAGATTTAGATTTATCAGGGATGGCTAAAGTAGAAGATCTTGATACTCTAAAAAAGTCATTAAATACGAAAATAGAAGAAGGTTTAACAAAACAACAAAGTTATACGGATAGAAAAGTTGAAAATGTGGTAAAAGATGTTAATGAAAATTTTCAAGATGTAAGTAATACAATTGAGAGTCTAAATAATTCACTAAATACGTTTAAAAACTCTACAAATCAAAATTTTACAAAGTTAGAAAACAATATAACAAATATATCAAATAATCAAAAAACGACAACAGAAGATTTAACTGAAATAAGATCAAATATTAAAACATTACAAGATGAGCAAAAAGAACTTTTTCAATCTGTCAGTGATGGAAAGGGTAAAATAGCAGGAGCTATTACTGACAAAGGAATTTCAACTCCTGCAGATGCAACATTTGATGTGATGGCAAATAATATAAGAAATATAGATTCTTCAGGAGGCGGCTCTGGAGGAATAGATACAAATGATGCTACAGCAACATCATCAACTATTTTAAGTGGATACAGTGCTTATGCTAAAGGAAAAAAAGTATATGGAACATATATACCTCCATCAGCTTCACGAACACCTACTTATGGAACAGATACATCAGGAGCAACTGCAACAGAGGATGATATTGTAATGGGAAAAACAGCATATGCTAATGGAAGATTATTAACTGGAAAGTTATTAAATGTAGATGTTGAAGAAATATATGGTTTATCTGAAGATGCTTATGTAAAAGAAAGAGTAACTGAATACACAAATAAAACAATTATTGATGAAAGTGGTCAATATAAAATAAATCAAGGCATATTTGGAATTTCACCAAATGGAGATTTTATTATAAACTGGGTAAAATTATATGATGCAGATGATTCTTTTATGGGAGATTATATAGAGTGCCAATATTTAAATGGAAAAAGTATGACTCCAGAGGCATCAAATGAAAAAGAAAAGAAAAAATATAGATATTCTTTTGAAGAGTTAGGATTATCTCTTAATAAAAAAATCTATACAATCACTATAGGAAAAATAGGAGTTTTTAATGATACAGGTCTAATTTGTATAACACAAGAAACAGATGGAGATTCAACAACGGTTCATTTAATTATTTATTGTCAAAGATATGAGTATGTTTGCTTGGGAGCAGATGCACAAAATGAAATGAATAGATATGGATACACTTTTTTGCCATATTGGAGATGGAAGAGTACATTAAGATATAGAACGCAAGATATGATTGTAACAGATTATGTACCTGTAACAGCTGTAGCATCTAATTTAAATCCATATGTATTTGCATTTTTAATCCAAACTGACCAAGGACTTTTTTATGGCTCTCGTTTAGCTTTAGTTATTGCACCGGAATATTATCAAAAAGAAGAAGCAACACATATTGATTATGGTACAGAAGCTATTGAAAGTTATATATATAATAATAATGCATATATGCAATTTGCAGATAATGATGAGTTTTTAATTTATAACAACGGAAATGGAAGAGGTCCTAGCTCAGCAATAGCAAAAATAAACACAGATTTTATTTATAGAATTGAAAGTATTTTAAAACAATGGAGTCCTATAACTTTATTACCAAATACACAATTTGTTTTATTAGGAGGTTATAGATATACTGTTTCGTATGAAAATAACCAAATATCCCTAATAGATAAAAGTGAAAAAAAATATATAGATGATAGTAAAGAATATGCTAATTATGTTACTAATTCATTTTCTAATGGAGAATATGTATATAATTATAGTAGTTTAAATGTTTTTAAAGTATATAAAGTAAATTGGGAAGAAGAAAACTGGCAACCAGTACAAACAGAAAACGGATTAGCCTCAAAATTTTATAATACTAATGATTGTAGAATTTTATATTTTGGAGATGAAAATGTATTATATAGATTTGAAAAAGGATTAGACTTAAAGAATATTATAGGAGTTAAGTATAAAGGAAAATATTATACGAGTTTAGAAAAAATGGAATTAACTGCAACTAGTCAAGATGTAAAAATAGGAAAAACATTTATAGGAAGTAATGCTTATCCAGAAAAGGGTGAATTAGAGTAAGGAGGAAAAAATGAGCGAATCACAAAATAGAGCAAATCTAAATCAGCTTAAAGATATGTTTTTTTATACTTTTGGAATAGTACCATTACAAAATTATGGTGTAATAGGAGATGGAATTACAGATAATAGAATACAAATACAACAAGCTATTTATGATGCAATAGATGTAGGAGCAAAATATATATTTGTTCCAAAAGGAGAATTTTATTATCACGGAAATCTTTTTAAAACAGAAGAAGTAATATTTGTAGGTAATAATGTAGATGCAAGCATTAGAAATGTTGAAATTAGACAATTTCCTGATTTGTGGAATGAAGCACAAGCAACATCAGCTTCATTAGTTCCAATAGCTGGAATTGTAATATATGCCTCAAATGAAATTCCAGAAAATTATTTAGAGTGTAATGGACAATCTGTTAAAACAACAGATTATTTAAGCTTATATGCTAAGTTAAATAATATAGACGTAAATGAAGAAACAGAATTACCTGAAACATTTAAAGTTCCTAATATTAGTATAGAAACTTATAAATACATTATAAGAGCTAAATAGAAAGGAGACGTTATGGCTATAGTAAGTAGAACAACAGTAAGACAAGTCTTAGAAGATATACAAATTAGACTACCTCATACATACAATGAGGACAGTCTTTTTTTATGGATAAATGAGACAATGAAAAAAATATATAAAGATTTAGCAATTCAAGAACAAATTTCATTTATAACGCAAAAAGATGAAGATTTATATCCTCTTCCTGAAGACTGTAGTATAGATTTGATTAATAGTGTAACTATATCAACTAAAGCAGCAACTAAAGCATATCAAGATGATTGGGGTGATTTTAAAGAATTAAAATCATATTTACCAGATGAAGAAATGAAATCATTAGGATACTTTGATGGTAGAGAAGGATTAATAGGAATATATCCAACTCCAGAAGATGCTAGAAAAGTAAATATTTATTATATGAAAAAACCTAAAATGATTACAAAATTAGATGATTATATTGAAATAGATGATAATTATATTGATTTAGTAAAGTATAATGTTATGTCTATAATTGCAATGTCAGGTCATAATCCTGATATTGAATTAGCTAATGAATATATTTTACTTTATAATAATTTAGTTCAAAAAGCAAATGAAAACAAAAATGAACAGCAACAAAAATATCCTATTATCAGAAACTTATATAGACAAAGAATAAGGAGGAGATAAATATGCAAGAAAATCCATATTTACAAAATGTCCAAATAAAAAGTAATAATCAAATAAATTACTTAGCAGGACGGAATAAGTAATATTTATCCATCCTCATGTATTCAAGATGATGAATGTCAAGATATGTACAATTTATGTTTAGATAATTATCCAGCTATAAAAACAAGAGTAGGAAGAACAATGATGAAAAATCCTGGACTAAAAGGGCAAACAATAAAATACTTTGGGGTTGCAGGAATAAAATATCTTTTTTACATACAAGGAAATCAATTAAAAGATATGCTAGGAAGAGTTATTTCAGAAGGAATAGAAGGAACAAAATTTAGGCATGTTTATTATTCTGATGGAAATGATGAATATATGATTTTATATGGAGAAGGGGTAACACCTACAAGGCATAAACTTCCACTATCTCCATTGAATACACCAGAAATAGTACCTTTACCAAAGGAAGAAGAGCAAGATATAATATTTGAACATATGTGCTATCATAAAAATAGGATGATAGCAAGTAAAGGAAATATGTTATATTTTTCAGCATTACAAGATCCTATGGATTGGACGTCAACAGAAAATTCAAGAGAAGATAGAGTAGAAAACTGTAACCAAATAACAGGATTAGTTAGTTTTGATGATAAATTAATAGTTTTTAGTGAAGAAAATATGCATCTTTATTATGGATCAAATGTCATTGCAGGACAATCAAATTCTTATACTTGCGTCTCATTAGATAATAATATAGGCTGTTATGATCAATGTACGATAAAAGTTCATAATAGTTATTTATACTGGCTATATGGTAGAAGTATTTATGAATATGATGGAAGTTCAATAAGAGATATAACTGAGCCAAATGGAAATAATGGATTAACAGGTGGAATTAAAAAATTTTTACATGGAATAACAATAAATGAAGCAAAAAATATTTCTGTGGCTGCTAGTGAAAACAAAATATATTTTTGGTTTCCAGATTATGAATATTTTCTGATTTTTGATCAACGATTAAGAAAATGGACTAAAGAATTGCAAGCTGAAGATAAAGAAGAAGAACTTTATTTCATAACGATTTGTGATAGTTATAATGATTTAAGTTTTAGTCAAACACCTAATCCAATATATGCTCTAACAGCAAATGGAACAATTTATGAACTTACTGGTGGGAGAAAAGATGGAAAAGAGTATATACAAACATATGGCTATGATGAATTTACAGACCATGAGGATATTGTATATAAAAAAGAAATACCATTTTATATAAAAACAAAAGAATTTAAAAATGGTGTATTAAGTAAAAAGAAGTCTTTAAGTCAAATATGGTTCAACTATGATTTAGATGGAGAGGTAAATATAAGAATAATTACTGATACTGGTAAGAAAAAAGAACTGTTGAACATATTACCAAAAGGAAAAAATAGAACAGAGTGTATATTAATTCCAAATGATATGCAGAGTGTGATGAGTTATACTTTTGAAATTTATGGGAAAGGAGATATTACTATCTATGCTATGGAAAGAATAGATAGAACAAATGTCAGATAATGTATTTTAAATTATATTCTAATAATTCGGCCACATTAAAAGAGTGGTCTAGACAATTAAATGTTATAAATAAAGAAAATTATCCTTTATATAGTACAGTAAATCAAACTCTTTCTCATTGGAAAACAATTCTTAACAAAAACGTAGGAATTAACACATTTGAATTAGGAAATAGCGAAGAATCTACATTAAGCTCATGGAAAAATAAATTAAATAATTATTATAACAAGTAGAAAGGAGAGAAAAATGCCTAATACATTTTTACAAACAAATAAAACAGTTTCAGCAACAACTAATCCACAAACTAATATTAATCAAATTAGTAATGTGCAAACTGCCAACAATAATAATGTAAACCAAAATAGTCAAAATGGAATTGCACCTATAACTATACCAATACAGTTGCAACCACAAGTAGCACCTATCAATAATACGCAAATTCAACCTATTCAAAGTAATCAAGAACAACAAATAAATAGTGTATCACAAACTCCTCAAGTATATCAACCAAGTCAAAGTAATAACAATGTAAACTTTGACAATATATATAAAAGTTGCTAACATATTAAATGTATTAACACA
>CANQXO010000011.1 GCA_947627825.1 uncultured Clostridia bacterium | reverse complement strand
AATTAGATAAAGTAGCTGAAGTTTTAATTGAAAAGGAAAAAATAACTGGAGAAGAATTTGAAGCAATATTTGGAGAATAAAATTAAGTTATAGGAAAAACAAATGCCAAATAAAAAGATAATTCCAATAAGAAAAAAGAATAAAAACTTAATAAAAGTATCAGGTAAAAAATTGATACTTTTATTAGGTGTCTTTTTATTTGTATTCGTTCTATTAGCTGGAAGAATTGGTTATATACAATTTGTGCAAGGGGCATGGCTAAAAGAAAAAGAATATAGACAATCTACATCAAATACTGTAATTAGTGCCAAAAGAGGAACAATATACGATTCAAATGGAAAAGCATTAGCTATCAGTGCAGAAGTTGATACAGTATCTGTAAATCCAAAATACATTAATGTAAAAAAAGATGGAGTTACAGACGAAGCTGAAACTGCAAAACTAAAGGAGAAAATGGCAAAAGCATTTGCAGATATATTTGAACTTAATTATGATGAGGTTTTAAATAAACTGAATAGTGATAAAAGTGTTGAAACAATAGTATCTAAAGTTGAAACAGACAAAGTAGATGTTTTAAAAGAATGGCTAGAAGATAATAATGCAACAGCAGGGGTAAACATTGATGTGGATACAAAAAGATATTATCCTTATGACAATTTAGCATCAAATTTAATTGGAGTTTGCGGTGCAAGTAATCAAGGTTTAGATGGTATAGAATTAAGTTATGATAGTATACTAAAAGGAACAAATGGAAAGCTAACAACTGCCATTTCAGTTACTCAAGATGCAATCCCTGACCAAAATCAAAAGTATATTGAACCAGAAAACGGAAGCAATATTTATCTTACAATAGATTCAAATATTCAATCAATAGTTGAAAAATATTTAAAACAAGCTGTTGAAGAAAATAAATGTAGTAGAGGTGGAAATGCTATTATAATGAATCCTGAAAATGGAGAAATATTAGCAATGGCAACATATCCAGACTATAATTTAAATGACCCATATACTCCAAACTCTGCAATTTCAGAAGGATGGGATGAATTAAGCACGCAAGAAAAAACAGATAGAATTTATACTATGTGGAGAAATAGAGCAGTATTAGACAACTACGAACCGGGTTCAACCTTTAAAGTAATAACAGCATCAATAGCACTAGAAGAAAATATAGTTGAAACCGATACACCAGGACTTTTTTACTGTAGTGGAGCACAATCAGTAGCTGGAATAGACATAAAATGTACAGCTACATATGGACATGGAAGTCAAAGCTTAAGAGATGCAATAGAAAACTCTTGTAACCCTGCACTTATTCAATTAGGACAAAAAGTAGGTGTAAGCAATTTTTATAAATATTTAAGAGCTTATGGATTTTTTGGTAAAACTGGAATAGATTTACCAAGTGAAGGACAAAGTTCATTCTGGAATGAAAAAAATGTAGGACCAGTAGAACTTGCAACAATGTCATTTGGTCAAAGATTTACTATAACACCAATGCAATTAGTTAAAGCAGTAAGTGCAATAGCAAATGATGGAGTTTTAGTTACTCCTCATGTTGTAAAAGAAATTGAAAATCCTGACACAGGAACAATAAAAACTATAGAAACAAATGAAGAAAGACAAGTTATTTCAGCAGAAACAGCACAAAAAATGAGGTCTATTATGCAATCTGTTGTTGAAGATGGAGGAGGCTCACATGCAAAAGTAATAGGCTACACTATTGGAGGAAAAACAGGAACCTCTGAACCTGACCCAAATCACTTAGAAAATGGCTATGTAGCTTCATTTATAGCAATTGCTCCAGCTGAAAATACCAAATTAGTTACACTTGTAACTTTATATGGACCAAATGGAAAAAGCTACTATGGTGGTACGATTGCAGCACCAGTTGTTTCACAAATGCTTTCAGAAATATTACCATACCTTGATATTCCTTCAAACGGTGAAAATGAAGGACAAAGTGACAAGCTAATAACAGTACCAGATTTAACAAATAAAACTCTATCAGAGGCTCAAAGAATATTATCAGAACTTAAATTAGAATATAGTTACATAGGCAATGGAGATGAAATAGTTGCAGAACAAGTACCAAAAACAGGAACACAGTTAATGACTGGAGGAGTTGTAAAACTATATACACAAGGAAAAGATGAAAGAGTATCACAAACAGTTCCAGACCTAAAAGGTGTAAGTTTAGCACAAGCAAAAATAATGCTTAGAGCTAAAAATTTGAATATATCAAGTAAAGGAAGCGGAATAGTTGTATCTCAAGACCCAAGCTATGGAACTTCTGTTGACGAAGGAACAGTTATAAATGTAACATTGCAAGATGAGATAACACAGGGTCAGCACTAAAGAAAAAACTAACAATAAAAACAAAAGGCTCAGAAATGACAATATAAACTAGCATATAATTAAATCTAATCAAAGTACAATTTAGTTGTTTTAAAAGGAAAATAATAATGGATTTATATACAGAAACCAAATATATAATGGACAAATTTAATATAGTCCCAAATAAAAATCTGGGACAAAACTTTCTATTTGACGAAAACGCACTAGAAAAAATTGCAGAAAGTGTTAATAATGAAGATGTTATTATAGAAATTGGTCCTCGGTTTGGGGACTCTTACAAAAATACTTTTGGGAAAAGCTAAGAAGGTAATTGCAGTAGAATTAGATTCAAAAATGTGTGAATTATTAAGAACAAGATTTATAGCATATAATAATTTAGAAATAATTAACGACGATATTTTAAAAGTAGATATAAATAAAATCGCAGAAAATCCAAAGGTTGTGGCAAATTTACCATACTATATTACAACATCAATAATTACACAGCTACTAAAAACTAATGTAAAAGATATAACAATTTTAATACAAAAAGAAGTAGCAGAAAGAATTTGTAGTAGGCCTGGTGATAGCAAAGCAGGAGCCATAACATATTTTGTATATTATTATGCAGATAGTGAAATAATTGGAACGGTTGGTAAAGAATGCTTTATACCAAACCCAAAGGTTGAATCAAGCATAGTAAAAATAAAAAAATTATCTGCTCCAAGAGTACAAGTAAAAGACGAAAAACTATTATTTGAATTAATTAAAGAAAACTTTTCAAAAAGGCGAAAAACAATACTAAATTCATTATCGAATCATATTGAGAAAGAAAAATTGAAAAGTATATTAACAAACTTAAATATTAGTGATAAAATAAGAGGAGAGGATTTGACTTTAGAGCAGTTTGCAATGATTACAAACTTGCTAAAGTAGACAACAAACACCTTAATAATATAGAAAATAATAAAGAAAGGAGTTATAATGAACCAGATATTAATATCACAAAAAGTTTATGTTACCAAAGAAATGAAAAGAAAACAAAAAATATATAAGTCTTTGTATTTAATATCTGTTATAACAGTTATTATCCTTTCCTTATATTATGTTATTGCGGAAAGAAACAAGATAATTCAAGAAGGATATTCTTATGAAATAATGCAACAAATGGGAGATAACACAATAATAGAAGAAAAAGTTATTGTTGTAGCCTTAGACGATAATGCAGACGATTCTGAGGTAGTACCAATTCAAAATTTACAAGAACCAGAAGAAGCTCCACAACCAAGAGAAATTACAGCAAGCAATGGTGAAACCTATGAAACAGAAGGAACATTAAGCGTACCAAGCATAGGAATTACCTATCCAATTTTAACAGATGAAAGTGAAGATTTGCTAAAAGTATCTCTTTGTAAATACTGGGGACCTAGCCCAAATGAAACAGGAAACTATTGCGTAGTAGGACATAACTATAAAAGCGGAAAAATGTTTGGAAAACTTGCACAAGTTCAATTTGGAGATACAGTTACACTAACTGATTTATCAGGAAGAACTATTACTTATTCTATTTATGATAAATTCGTTGTAAATCCAACAGATGTAAGTTGCACAAGTCAATTGACAAATGGACAAAGAGAAATAACGCTAATAACTTGCACAAATTATGGAAAGCAAAGATTAGTAGTAAAAGCAAGAGAAGTATAAAATAAGAAACAAATACAAAAATAAAGATGATAGAACTAAAAATAAAAACAAATAGTTGAAAACAAAAAATAAAAAGAAAAAGTAAAAATAATAACTAAAAAAGACAATTTTAAAAAAATCATTTTTTTAAATTGTCTTTTTTTTAATCAAAATGTATTAATGTAACAAAAAAGATATATTTAATTAAAAATACCCTAAAAGTCTATTGAAATGAACAAAAAATACAAATAGTAACATAATTTGACTTTAAAGGCATAATAAGAAAAACTAGTAAAATCAAGCACTTAACGCACAAATAAACATAAAAAATATACATAGGTGATTTTTAGAAAACTGTTGACTTATAGGGAAATTTTAAGGTAATATAAAAATGCAAATACAAAAAAATAAATTGTGCAAAAAAACAAAAAAATAAAAAAATGATTTTTTCAAAAAAGCAATTATTTGCTAGTAAAAACATTTTTAGGAGGAACAAAATGAAAGTAATAAAAAGAGATGAAAGAATTGTTGACTATGACAGAGCAAAAATAGCAACAGCAATTGAAAAAGCAAACAAAGAAGTAGGAACAAAAGAAAGAGCAAGTCATGAAGACATAAAAAGTATAATCACATACATTGAAGACTTGGGCAAAAAAAGAATGCTTGTTGAAGATATACAAGATATTATCGAAGCAAAACTAATGGAATTAGGAAAATTTGAATTGGCTAAAAAGTATATAGTTTATCGTTATACAAGAGCATTAGTTAGAAAGCAAAATACAACTGATGAGTCAATTTTAAAACTAATAAAAGACCAAAACAAAGAATTGGCAGAAGAAAATTCTAACAAAAATACAAGACTAGCTTCTACTCAAAGAGATTATATCGCAGGTGAAGTTTCAAGAGATTTAACAAGAAGAATGCTTCTTCCAGAAAAAATTTCACAAGCAGACAAAGACGGCGTTTTACACTTTCATGATGCTGATTATTTTATTCAACCAATATTTAATTGCTGTTTAATTAACATAGGAGATATGTTAGATAATGGAACAGTAATGAATGGCAAAATGATTGAATCTCCTAAAAGTTTTTTAGTAGCTTGCACAGTTACCACACAAATAATTGCTGCAGTAGCAAGTAACCAATATGGCGGACAGTCAGTAGATTTAATACACTTAGGAAAATACTTAAGAAAAAGTAAAGATAAATACAAAAAAATATTAGATAAGAAATTTAAAAACAAATTATCAGAAGAAATCATAGAAGAATTAGTAGATGAACGAGTAAGGTCTGAATTAAAAGCCGGAGTACAAACAATTCAATATCAAATAAATACATTAATGACAACTAATGGACAATCTCCATTTGTAACATTATTTTTACATCTAGAAAAAGACGATCCATATATTAAAGAAAATGCAATGATAATTGAAGAAGTTATAAGACAAAGAGAAGAAGGAATAAAAAATGAAGCGGGAGTATTTGTAACACCTGCATTCCCAAAACTAGTTTATGTACTAGATGAATTCAACAATTTATCAGGCGGAGAGTATGATTATTTAACAGAACTTGCTGTAAAATGTTCAGCTAAAAGAATGTATCCAGACTATATTTCAGCTAAGAAAATGCGCGAAAATTATGAAGGCAATGTATTTAGCCCAATGGGATGCAGAAGCTTCTTATCTCCTTGGAAAGATGAAAAAGGAAATTACAAATTTGAAGGAAGATTTAATCAAGGTGTAGTAAGTATTAATTTACCACAAGTAGCAATTGTTGCAAAAGGAAATATGGATAAGTTTTGGAAAGAACTAGACGAAAGACTAGAACTTTGCAAAGAAGCATTAATGTGCAGACACAAAGCTTTATTAGGAACAAAAACTTATACAAGCCCAATACATTGGGAATATGGAGCAATAGCAAGATTAAAGAAAGGTGAAACAATAGATAAATTATTATATGGCGGATATTCTACTATTTCACTTGGATATATCGGAATTTATGAAATGACAAAATTAATGACAGGAGAACCACAAACAACAGAAAAGGGACACGAATTTGCAATTAAAGTAATGAAATACTTAAAAGAAACTGTTGCTCGTTGGAAAAAAGAAACAAACATAGGATTTGCATTATATGGAACACCTGCTGAAAGTCTATGTTATAAATTTGCAAGAATAGATAAAGAAAGATTTGGAACTATACCAGATGTTACAGATAAGGGTTATTACACTAATTCATATCATGTTGATGTTAGAGAAAAAATAGATGCATTTGAAAAACTAAAATTTGAAAGTGAGTTCCAAAGCCTATCAACAGGAGGAGCTATATCTTATATAGAAGTTCCAAATATGCAAAATAATATAGAAGCACTAAGAAGCGTTGTAAGATTTATATATGATAATATTCAATATGCAGAATTCAACACTAAATCAGATTACTGTCATAACTGCGGATTTGATGGAGAAATAACAATTAATGAAAATGATGAGTGGGAATGTCCAAATTGCGGAAATAAAGACCATGCAAAAATGACAGTTGTTAGAAGAACTTGTGGATATCTAGGCGAAAATTTCTGGAATGTTGGAAAAACAAAAGAAATAAAACAAAGAGTTTTACATTTATAAAAAGTCAATAATTACAACAATAAAAATTAATTTCATAAATATAGTTATTTTTTCAAGCGTTTTAAATAATATAGCAACTGTTATGAGCAAAGAAAGGAAAAAATTAAATGAACTATGCAGATATAAAAAGAATTGACACAGCAAATGGTGAAGGGGTTAGAGTATCAGTCTTTGTGAGCGGTTGTCATCATCACTGTAAAGGTTGCTTTAATGAATGTGCATGGGATTTCAATTATGGAAATGAATTTAAGCAAGAAAATAAAGAGCAAGTTATGAAATATTTAGACCATGAATATATTGAAGGATTAAGCCTTTTAGGAGGCGAACCATTAGAGCCAGCAAATCAAGAAGGAGTATTGCAATTAGCTAAGGAAGTTAAAGAAAAATTTCCTAATAAAACTATATGGTGCTATACAGGATATGATTTAGAAAAAGATATTATAGAGGATATGGCACAAAAAAATCCAACAACCAAGGAATTACTAAAATATATAGATGTAGCAGTAGATGGAAAATTTGATGAAGACTTAAAAAGTCCTAAACTTAGATTTAGAGGTTCAGCAAATCAAAGAATCCTAGATGTACAGGAAACGATTAAAGAGCATAGACCAGTAATAATTCCAAGATTATATGAAAAATATTAACTTAAGCTCTTGACAATTAAATAGCATATAATGTATAATAACTAAGTATTCAAAGAAGTTGGACAATAAGTCCAAATCCCACTATTTAAAGTTTTAGCATTGGAAGGAGGGGATAAAAGATGTCAGAGATAAAAGTTAATAATGGAAATATAGAAGATGCCTTAAAAAGATTTAAAAGACAATGCGCTAGAAATGGCGTATTACAAGAGGTACGAAAAAGGGAATGCTATGAAAAGCCAAGTGTAAAGAGAAAGAAAAAATCAGAGGCAGCTAGAAAAAGAAAATTTTAATTAATATATGGGGGCTAAAAATTAGATTAATCTAGTTTTTAGCTCTTCTTATTTTAAGTATTCATATTTTTAATTGTTAATAATTAAGAACGAATATTTAAATGTTGTTATTTTTATATGCTTATTTAAAAACTACAATTTTAATATTATTGTTTTGTTATAGAGTATAATTTTGCCAAATTATATTATAATATAAAATAAAGTGAAAGGAGTCTCGTATAATTTTTTATTATACGAAAAAATGAAAATGAATAAAATTGATACAAAAGGTTTTAAAACAAATTTATATGCTATTTTTATAACAACTCCATTGCAAGAAGAAATGGTAACTTTTAATAGTATGATACCAGCAGTATTAAGGAGAGGAACAAAAACTTATCCTGACCAATTAGAAATAAACAAAAAGCTTGAAGAAATGTATGGAGCAAGCTTTAATTGTGGTGTCGATAAAATGGGAGACTATCAAGTTTTGAAATTTTATATGGAAGTATTAAGTAATAAATATTTACCTGAAAAACAAAATGCGGTAAGTTTTCTAAAAGAGTTAGTTTTTAATCCATTAATTGTAGATGGCGGATTCAAAAAAGAATTTGTAGAGCAAGAAAAAGAAAACATTAAAAAGATGATAGAGGCAAGAAAAGATAACAAGGCTAGATATGCTTCTGATAGATGCATTGAAGAAATGTTTGAAGGGGAGGCTTATGGTTTATACAAATATGGTAAGATAGAAGATTTAGAAAAAATAAATGAAAAAAATTTATATGAACACTATCAAAAATTAATGAAAGAGGCAAGAATAGATTGTTTTAGTTGTGGAGAAGAACTTGAAACAATGGACATTCCTAAAGATGAACAAAATGAAAGCAAAATTAATAATGAGTTAGAAGCACATACCATAAAAAATAAAGAAATTAAAGAACAAATGCCAGTATCACAAGGAAAATTAATAATAGGTCTTCAAACTCCAAAAGGTCCTAAGGAAGTAGTTTCACTTTACAATACAATCTTAGGAGGAGGAGCAAACTCAAAATTGTTCCAAAATGTAAGGGAAAAAGAAAGCTTAGCTTATTCAGCAAATTCAGTTTATATAAGACGAAAAGATACTATTTTTATAAAAACAGGAATTGAAACAGCTAATTATCAAAGAGCGTTAGTCGTTATAAGAAGACAAATTGAAGAAATGAAAAATGGCAATATAACTGATGACGAATTTAATTCTGCAAAACAATTAATAGTGTCATCTCTTAAGCTAATACCAGAATCTCAAGAAGATTTAATAACATTTTATTTTGATCAAAAGCTTTATGAAGAAAATTTAACTGTTGATGAATATATTGAAAAAATTGAAAAAGTTACAAAAGAAGAAGTCATTGATATTGCAAAGCAAATCCAACTTGATACAATTTACTTTCTTGCACGGAGAAGAAAAAAATAGCTAATGCAAATTATGAGAAAATTAAAGAAGGGAAGTAGTTTAAAATGGAAGTACAAAAAAACAATAAAATAGGTGAGGCTGTATATACAGAAATTTTAGATAATGGAATGAAAGTAATTGTAATTCCAAAGAAAAATACAAGAAAAAAATATATAATTTGGGCAACCAAATTTGGCTCAATAGATAATCATTTTATAGAGCCTACAACAGGAAAAGAAATAGAAGTTCCAGATGGCGTAGCTCATTACTTAGAGCATAAAATGTTTGAAAATGAAAATGGAGTAGACAGTCTTTATACAATGATGGCGCTTGGTTTAGATGCAAATGCATATACAACAAATGACCATACTGCATATCTTTTTGGATGTACTGATAATTTTTATAAAGGTTTAGATGAGCTAATGAGTTTTGTTCAAAAACCTTATTTTACAGATGAAAATGTTGAAAAGGAAAGAGGAATAATAGGTCAAGAAATAGGTAGATATGATGATGAGCCATCATGGAAATTGTATGTTAATGCGATGGATTGCTTATACAAAAATAATCCAATAAAATTAGACATAGCTGGAACTGTTGAATCAATTTCTAAAATAACAAAAGAAATTCTATACTCATGCTACAATACATTTTATCATCCTTCAAATATGATTTTGTGTGTATGCGGAGATTTTGAGCCAGAAAAGATAATTCAAGAAGTTAAAAATAGACTTATTCCAAGAGAAAAAATGAAAGAAATAAAAAGAATATATCCTGAAGAACCAAAAGGAATAAACAAAAAAGAATGCGAAGTCAGTATGGGTAATAGTATGCCAGCCTTTATGATTGGATACAAAGATGAATTAGAAGAAAATAAAGTAAATGTAGATTTAGCTTGTCAAATAATATTTAATTCTTTATTGGGAAAATCATCAAAACTATTTCAAGAATTATATAATGAGGGACTTTTGATAAGCCAATTAGATATGAGTTATGAGTATTCAAAGACTTATGCACATATATTGATTGCTGGAGAATCAAAAAATCCAAGAAAAGTTTATGAAAAAATCTTAGAAACTATAAAAAATGAAAAAATCACTGAGGAAGATTTTGAAAGAAGTAAAAAGAAAATTTACGGAGATTTTGTAACAGAATATAATGATGTAGAAGATATAGGAAGAATGTATTTGGCAGATGCAATAAAAGACGAAAATAGTATGGACTATATTGCTGTAATTGAAAAAATTGATTTGAATTATGTAAATGAAATTTTAAATAAATTATTCAAAAACAATGACTCAATTATATCTATAGTTAAATAAATAATTGAATTATAAATTAAATAAAAAATAGAGCAATAGATAAAACTAAACTATAATACTTAAACAAATTATGGAATAATAAAATTTTTTGTCAGAAAAAGAAAAATAAAAAAATTAAAAAACAACAAATAGCGAAAATCGTCGAATTATGTAGATGAAAAGTTAATAAAAATCGACAAAAATATTGATTTACTTTGTAAAATTATGTTATTTTATATATAAGAAAAACATAATTAGGAGAAAAGTATGTCAAATAAAGATAATATTAATAATTTAAGAGAAAAATTAAATAAAAGTATTGAGAAAAATGAAGATTATAGTCTAATTTATGACCTAAGTGTAGAATTAGATAAATTAATAGCTGAATATTATGAAAATGATATTCAAAAAGAAGATAATCAAAAAAATGCTATTTTTTTCAAAAATATTTGACAATTTTAAATAAATACTTTATAATGAAAATTAAGAAAACAAAAGGAGGACTAACTATGACTATAAAGAGAATGTCAAAAATAGTAGTAGCTTTAATTATAATAGCTACAATTCTTTCAGCATTCAGTATGGTATTAGCAGATGGAATAGATATTCCAACTGGAACAGCACCAACTGCTACTGGTTTCAAAACAACAGTAAGTAATATTATTGGTATAGTTCAATTTATTTGCTATGCTGCTGCTGTTGTATTAATTGTTATATTAGGTGTTAAGTTTATGACAGCTTCACCAGATGGAAAAGCTGAAATTAAGAAAAGTGCAGTTATATATGTTGTAGGTGCTGTACTTGTATTTGCAGCAGGACTTATCTTAAACTTAATCAAGAACATGACAAATACTGTTGTAGTAGAAAATTAAGATTGCAATTTAAAATAAAAAACGGCTCTTTTTTAAGGGCCGTTTTTTTATTAAATTAATCGTAAAAGTCTTGCAAGATATTAATATATCTTGTATAATTGTGTTGTTAATTTGATATTAGTTTAAGAAAGGAATTAAAATGACAATGAAAAAGAAAAATATTGTAATAATAGTATTACTTATATTTTTTGCAATGATGATAGTGGGAACAGTATCAAGAGCAGATACAATAGATGTAGACCCAAATGAGTTTGATCCAATATACGAAAGGGATGATAGCCTGTTTTCGATAGGCGAAAAAATAGTAGGAGTAGTATCATATATATGCTATGGAGCCGCGGTAATTATATTATTATATAAAGGTGTTCAGTTTATGATGAAGGCGCCTGAGGCAAAAGCAGAAGCTAAAAAAGAATTAGTAAGTTACGCGGTAGGAGCATTTATATTATTTGGAATTGGTACAATAATACAAATAATAGGTAATATAGCAAAAAATTCGTTATTTGGATAAAAGTTAAACTAGGGGTTAAATATATTTTATGATTTTGTATCGTAAAAAAACAATCCCTATTTTTTAATTTATACAATTATATTACAACTATGTTAAATTTTAATTAAATTATTGAAAAATAGCCCTTAAGGATATATAATATATATTAGAATTTTTGTGGGAAAAATTAAGCATTTATGGAGGAAAAATGAAAATCGATACAATAAACAAAATTATTACAATAATAATTATTTCAATAATAGTTATATTTTCAATGACTAGCATAGTACACGCAGGTGAAGGCTTTAGTGACTGGAAAGAGCAAGTAGAAGAATTTGAAGAAAAAGGCAAGCAGGGAGCAATACCAATAGATAAAATAATAGAAAAACTATTACCAGTTGGACGAGCTTTAGTTGGAATAGCTTCAATTGTTTTAGTAGTGGTAGGAGCTATTATGGGAGTTAAATATATGTTATCTGGTGCGAACGAAAAAGCTATGCTAAAACAAAAATTAATTTATTATGTTATATCAATTGTATTAGTATATGGAGCGATTGGAATATTTACGATAGTTGTAAATATTATGAATTGGATAGCAGAATAAAGTTTAAACATAGGAGGATAGTATGGGAAGTTATTACATACCAAGCAATAAATTAAAAGGTGAGAGTAGAATTTTATATATATTCACAGTAAAATCACTAATATACACAGCAGTAGGAGGATTAATAGGATTAATCTTTATGTTGATTTTTCAAGCCCTTTCCTTAAAAGTAGTAGGTATAATAATTCTTGTTGCATTTGCACTAGTTGGATATGGAATAGGAACTATAAAATTTCCTTCATCTGGAACAGGTAAAATAGCTAAAAATGTTGGTGGAGATTCTATTGATGAAGTTATTATGAATTATTTTAGATTTAGAAAAAGCAGAAAAATATATACTTACTCAGTAAAAAGAGAAGAACCTGATTATTCAACGCTAACCCCATCATTTGATTTACTAAACTTTAATAAAAAAGAAGAAGCAAAAAATGATAACATTACTATGATAAATCAAAATACAAAGGAGGAAAAATAAGATGGATACTGTACAAGTGTTAAACTACTTTTTATATGCAACTATAGCTTTAATCTTTATACTAGGTGTAATTGCGGTTGTTTTAATATTAAAAATAAGAAGTGGAAACAAAAAAGATAAAAAAGAGGAAGTTGAAGAAACCGAAAAGGCTGATACTCCAAACTTAGTAACTAGAACAGGAAAAGGCATTAATTCTATCTACAAATTTATGGAATTTGAAGAAATTACAGATAACATGATTATTAGAAAAAATAGAAAACAATTTGTAATGGTTATTCAATGCAAGGGTATAAACTATGATCTTTTATCTGAAGATGAAAAAAATGCTGTTGAGGCTGGATTTATGGAATTCTTAAATACTTTAAGGTTCCCAGTTCAATTATATGTTCAAACTAGAACTTTAAACTTAAACGAAATAATACAAGAATATGAAAAGAGAATTTTAGCAATAAATGACCAAATCATTAAATTAAATTCTCAAATTGAAATGGCAAGAACTAGAGCAAATGAAGATGTAGTAAACAGATTATTGTTTGAAAAACAAAGAAAAGAAAATATTTTAGAATATGGCGAATCAATTGAGGATTATACAAAAAAGATTAGTGAAAGCAAAAATATACTTCAACAAAAAACTTATATTGTTATTTCATACTATACTAGTGAATTTGGTGATGTAAGCAAATATTCAAAAGAAGAAGTAAATGATATAGCTTTTACAGAATTATATACTAGAGCTCAAACAGTAATAAGGTCATTAACTTCTGCAGAAGTAACTGGTAAAGTTCTTAATTCTGAGGAATTAGCAGAATTATTATATGTTGCATATAACAGAGATACATCAGAAAAATACTCGTTAAGAGATGCATTAAATTCTGAATATGACAGATTATATTCAACAGCAAGAGATGTTTTCCAAGCAAGAAAGCAAAGAATAGAAAAAGAAGTAGAAGAAGAAGCAGCAAGGCTTGCTTCAAGAAGTATAATTAGAGCAGATGAAGTTACAAGGGAACAAAGAAGACAACAAATAAAACAAAGAGCATCAGAAATGGTAGACCAATATAAAGGACAATTAAGTAACAGAATTTATAATGAGGCACAAAATCAAATAAAAAATGCAAATATAGATGAACAAAAAGAACAACAATCAACAAGACAAGTTATAAGAAAAAATGTATAACTAAAGAGGAGGTTTAATCTATGAGGAAAAATAAAAAAGAGACTACACAGATAGAAGAAAAGCCACAAGAAGAAATGAATATTCTATCAAGCAATAAAAAAGATATAAAAGACTTAATTGCTCCATCTGGAATAGATGCAATGAGTACAAATCATTTAGAAATAATTTCATACAATACAAAATATGCTAGAACATTTACTGTATCAACACTTCCTAGAATGTGTACCTTCCCAGAACTTTTAAGAGGAATGTATACATTTGGAGATTTGAATGTATCAGTATTTATTAATCCAATTAGTGAAGCAAAATCTCAAAATGATTTAAACAGAACAATAAATGAACTTGAATCAGAGAGAATAGTAGCACAAGATAGAGGAAATATAAACCGTGAAAGTTTACTTGCTCAAAAAAGAGCCGAGGCAGAGGAACTTAGAGATGCCATTGCTAGTGGATTAGATAAACTATTTGAAGCATCAATAATCTGTACTTTATTTTCATACAGTTTAGAAGAACTAGATAGACAATCAAGTCTATTATCAGCAGAAATGGCTAAAACACTAACAGGTGTAAAAACAGCTTGGGCAATGCAAGAAGAAGCCTTTAAATCAAATCTTCCTTTAGCAGAAGATAAATTATTAAAAAAACATACCTTTGACCGTAGGTCTATGGGAACAGTATTTCCATTTATCAATTCAGATGTAGGTCATGAAAATGGAATTCCAATAGGATTTAATAGACAAACCGGTTTACCTATTTTATTCGACAACTTTAGTTCATCATTAAGTAACTATAACATGGTTGTATTTGGTAAATCTGGAGCTGGTAAAGGTGTTACAATAAAAACTCTAATTGCAAGGTCAGCAGTATTAATGGGAATTGAATCATTAGCACTAGATGCTGAAGGCGAATATGGCATAGTTGCAGAAGCTCTAGGTGGTCTTAATGTAACAATTTCTCCAAATTCTAACACTATAATTAATCCTTTTGATGTTGAGCCAGAAATAACTAGAGATGAAATAACAGGTAGAGAAAGAATTACACTTAACATTGAAAATAAAGTAGAAGATGTTACACAGATAATACTTACAATGGCAAGAGGAAGCACAAGGTCAGAAGATGTAAATGAAGTAACAAAACAAATTATAGCAGAAGCTGTTTCAGAAGAATATGCAGGTTTAGGAATAACAAACGATGTTAATAGTTTGTACGAAGCAAATCAAAGAGGCGTTATAAAAAATGATTATCTAGGTAGAAAGAAAAAGTTAATGCCTACAATAGGTACTTGGTATCACAGATTAATAAATAATGCAAATCAAAATGAAAACCCTGATTATAGAGCACATTACAGCTACTTAGTAAAAGTAATGAAACAATATGTAAGAGAACTAAATGGTCAGCTTTCATATTTTGATGGACAATCAACTTTTGATTTATTAGAAGGTACTTCATTTATAAATCTTGACATATCACAACTAGAAGAAAGATTTGCAAGACCATTAGCACAACAAATATTATTAACATGGATTTGGGAAAAATATGTTAAGAAAAATAGTGAAGATAAATCAAAGGCAGGAAAAAAGAGAGTGCTAGTAGATGAAGCATGGATGCTACTACCATATCCAGAAGCAGTTGACTTCTTAAATAAAATGGCAAGAAGGGCCAGAAAAAGAAATGTTTCATTGGCAGTAGTTTCACAGAGATTTCAAGACTTTTATGAAAAGTCAGAGGTTCAAGCCGTATTAACATCATCAGATACAAAATTATTCTTAGCACAGGATAAATCAGAAATTCAATACATAAAAGAAGTATTTAAATTAAGTGAGGGAGAAGCTGATTTCTTAACAACTTGCGCAAGAGGACAAGGTTTGTTTAAAGTTGGTGAGCAAACTGCAATAATAGAAATAAGACCAACTAAAAAGGAATTTGAATTCATAGAAACAAATGTTAACAAAATAAAGGAGAACGCAAATAAGAAAGCATAAAAATCGAGGAGTATATAAATGAGAAAAGTTATTGCAACATTAACAGCCATACTAATTGTATTTAATATATATAGTCCACAATCTAGTGCAACATCCATAGATGTAACAAGCGAACAAGGACCGAGCAAAAATGCAGTAGGTTCTTGGCTTAATGAAGGAAAAGGTTCTGTACCAGTAAAACAAGATGGAACTTTAACAGAAAAAGACGAAGAACTAGATACCTCAGCAGATAACAACAATTTCGCTATTACATCAGCAATTCTATGGGTATTTACAATATTTCCTCATCTGGCACACTATGTTATGTCATTAATTGTATTACATAACGAGCCAAATACCGAAAATGGCGATTCAGTATTTACAATACAGGATTTGGTATCAAATGAATATTACCTATTTGATATTAACTTCTTTGATACATCTAATAGCAGTGATCCTAATGCAGAAACTGTAAATACAATAAAAGACAATGTAGCACTTTGGTTTGCAGTAGTAAAAAATATAGCTTTAGTAGGATGTGCATTAATTATAATTTATATAGGAATTAGATTAGCAATTGCTGTTACCTCGAAAAATAACACACCAGAAGAATTAACAAAATATAAGAAAATGCTTACAAGCTGGCTTGTTGGATTTATTCTAGTTTTTGTAACAACTTATATAATAAGATTTGCATTTTATTTAAACAAAATTATAATTGAATTTATAAATGAAGTTCTGCCGGCAGGTTCAACAGGATTAAAAGAAAATATGGAACAATCCATATTAACAGATGTATTTGGAAATATATTAAAGCAAAGAGGTGTAAACAAATTAATATTCGTCGTCCTATATTGGATGTTAGTATATTATGAACTAAAATTTTTCCTTATGTACTTTAAAAGGTCATTTGAAACATTCTTTTTAATGATTATATCACCATTAGTTTGTATGCTTTATCCAGTCGACTTTGTTGGTGATGGAAGGTCCCAATCTTATTTCGGTTGGTTTAAGGCAATGATGGGAAATATATTTATGCAAAGCATTCATTTGTTACTCTTTGTAGTATTTATATTTACAGCTAGTGAAATTGCAAAAAAAGCGCCAATCGTCGCAATTGCATTTTTCGCAGCACTAAGTAATGGAGAAAAAATTGTTAAACAATTATTTGGACTTAATAGTGCAAGAATAAAGGATACAAAAATCAAGAGATTAAAGTTTCATTAAAAATAATAAATTTAGGTAAAATTTGAAAGGAAATAATGGAAATGAAAAAAAGAACTAAAATAATTGTTGCAATAATAATTATAATAATAATTCTTTTAGTAATATCAGCAATTTCTATTGTAAGTTATCAAAATAAAGAAAAAAAATCAGTAGACGATTTCATAAATATTAAAGAAATTGTGGAATTCTATGGAGGAACTTACTTAACAACTAAAAAATCAGCAGAAGAAGGATTTAAAAAAGACATTAGAATAGTATTTCCAGTAAATCCCATAAGTGAAGATGGCTTAAGTAATAAAGCAAAATATGATGCAATTTTAGGTGGAATTGCAGCAAAGATGAATAGGAATGATTTTAGAGTTTTAGACGAAACAAAAAATTTAATTGTTAGAATATATTTTGGTGATGGTAAACAAACATATACAATTAATGGAGACGGCAATTTCTTTGATCATTTATTATCAAATCAATCAATTGAAAATAAAGTAGAAGACAAGATTAGTTCTATAGAAGTTAATTCAAAGTTGTTAGAAAAAATAATAAACAATAGCTGGATGACTACTAATATAAACTTAGGAACTATGGATAGTGCAGTTGAAAAATATGATATATACTTTGATGAAGGTTATAAAATAAGAAAAGTAGCTGGTTCAGTTTACAATATAGTATTTACAAAACAATATAAAGACAAAGTTATAGGCGGACTTACAACAGCAAGTACATTAGAAGAAGTAGAACAAGCATTAGGACAAGCAACATATACAAGTGAGGCAGGAGATGAAGCTTCAATAAAAGGATACAAAACAGATAAGTTTTATGTTTTCTTTACAAACGGAGAAATATCAATATACCCAAATCAACCAATAGAAAATCAAGATGAATTTGCAGAATTAGTTACAGAGTATATTGAAGAAGAAGACATAAATAACTTTTTAACAAAATTAACTGATATATGGCCAGATTATTCTGAATACACAAAAAATAGTGATTTTATAAAAGTTAAATATCCTATAAAAGGGGTAGAAATAGATATTTCAAATGTAAAATTATTATCTATAACACTTTACAATAACTTTAGTGGAAAAATTACAAACGACATAACAGCAGAAAGTATAAAAGAAAACAAGACAATTCCAGAATTCGTCAATATTGATTTTGAAAGAAACTTAGTAAAAATTGATGAGCAAAATCGAGAAATGTTAGATATAAGAAAAAGAGAACCACTTGATAGAGCAGAAACCTTGAAAACAGATAAATATGTAGTATATTTAAACAATAGTCAAAATCAATGCATATTTTACTCATCTGATAAGGAAAATATAGACTCAGTATTAGTGGTAGAAGATGTAACTAACATTTATGAATTAAATGAGACCAATTTCGTATATAGCATAAATAAAAAAGGAATCTATATTTACGATGCAATAGCAAAGCAGACAAAAGAAGTTATTACAGGCAATGAAAATTATGAAATTAGAAAAATAGAAAATAATATCATTTATTATAATGATACACAAATTAGTGTAAAATTATAGTAAAAAGAGGGTGTAATATGATAAGAAATTTTTGGAGAAAAACAATCGTAACAACAATAATAATTACAGTGTTATCTTCTAATTTATATACAGTGCTAGCAGCAAAAACCACAACTACAGGAACTTCTAATTCCTCAACGCACCAAACAACTTTAGAAACAGCAGGTGAAGATTTAGCAACTTGGGCAGAAAACTTTGCAAATAATCATAAATGGGATTGCATTTATGATGTTGACCTAAGAGGAGCTACATATAGAGGAGATATAACTGGATATTATTTTGATTGTGTAGGATGGGTAGCTTATGCTTTAAATAGAGCAATAGGAATATATAATCAATCAGCTTATAATGGTTCAGGTGGACCAGTTATACCAAGTCAATATGGCGATAATGTAAACACAAATAATTTTGTTCAATCTTATGATATGTCACAAGCTAGAAGAGGCGATATATTAATAGCACCAGGACATGTAGCTATTTATTTAGGAAATGGAAAAGTAGTGGATATGTGGTCAACTGGAGATGGCAGAAAAACATCACAATTTAATGGCTTAGAAATAAGGGATTTAAATGGATGGACGATGGCTGATTGGTCAGGATGTACATTTACTTCATTTGCAAGAATAGTATCATTAGATGGAATTCATTTTTTAGAAGACGCAATAGGAAATAGTGACTTTACACTACTACCTCCTAACCCTGATACACCTTTACCAGGTTCAGTTGAATATTCAGGACAAGACTTATTTGATTGGATATCAAATGTTGTTGAAGGAATACTTCTAGGACATAGTTCTGAAAGAGGAACAACAAAAGATACTAGTAGTGGAGGAAGCGGAGAAGTAGATTTAGACCAAATTGCAGAAGAAATGAAAATAGATGGTATGCCACCAGATGTTGTTGCAGGTGGTGATGTTGGAATGATGTACTACTTATCAGGAGTAGGAGATTTATTTGATTATATAATTGGATTAATGTTTAATGGAATTAAAATTGTAACAGTAACAATTGGAGAAGGAATTCAAGGTATGGTTACAGGAGCATTGGACTTCTTAAGTGGAAAAACAGAAGAAGACGGAGCTGCTGCTAACTCTATTAATAAATAAGACTAATATTAAGAAGACTATATAAAGAAAGGGGAAATTATGATAAAAGACAAATGCAAAATTTTGATATCAATAATAATTACAGTTGTAATCATAATTTTGCCTTGCATTTCAAATGCAGAAGATGATAGTGAAGAACAAGGAGCAACTCACTTATATACAATGGAAGATATTATTTTTAATAGAATTCCAATATTAAATGTAAATGTATTTGAAAGAGACGATGCACCAGAAGATAGTATCACAATGAAAATAAGGGAAGCCATTGCAACATGGTATGTATCATTTACAAGAATAGCAGTTGTGTTATTAGGAGGTATACTAATCTATATAGGTATAAGATTAGCACTCTCTACCGTTGCAAATGATAGAGCAAACTACAAAAAAATGTTAGTAAACTGGCTAACAGCAGTAATTATAGTGTTTTTTATTCATCTAATAATAGTTGCTGTATTTGAAATAAATGATACATTAATAAGTACACTTGATGAAATAAATGACAGTTCAGAATTTCCAATTTATGAAACAATTAGAACAAGAACAAAAGATTTAAGATTGTCTGTTGGACTTCCAGCAGCAGTAATCTACTGGGCTTTAGTTATTATATCTATATTGTTTTTATGGGTTTATATAAAGAGGTTATTTACTGTAATGGTTCTGATAGTTATAGCACCGTTTGTAGGAACTAAATATGCAATAGAAGGTGCTAGTAAAGGGCAAAGAACAAGAATCTTAACATCATGGATTTATGAATTTGCAATAAATGTTTTAATACAACCAATACATGCTGTGCTATATATAGTTTTAATGTCGGTAGCATTAGAACTTGCCACTACAACAATTATAGGCTTTATTCTTGCCTTAGTATTTATGAATTTTATACTAAAAGCAGACAAGATATTTATGAAAGTATTTAACTTTGATAAAAAATCAAGGTTAATAAAAGATGTAGCAGAGCCTCAGAAGAACTTAAAAGAAGAATTTGCATCTGCAATGCTTGTAGGAGGAATGGCAAAAGATTCTATTAAGCTTACAACTGGTATGTTTACAAAAGGAACCAAGGCAATTCAAAGGGTTGCTAGAAGAAAATACTACAAAGAAGCAAATGACGAAAATAGTAAAATAAATCAAATGTTAGAAAAAAAGAATAGAGCTTTAGATAAAGTTGATAACAAATTAAATGATATATACAAAAAAGTTAGAAAAAAAGACAATCAGCACCTAATATTAGCAGTAATGTCTAGAAGAAAAGGCTTAACTGGAAAAGTAGCAAAGCAAAAATTAAAACTTGCAAAAAAACAAAGAAAAGAAAGATTTACAGCGCCATTTAAATTTATTGTATCAGCAGGTGGAAAGATTTTAATGATTGGATTTAGCTTACCAGTCGGAGTAGTTAATCCTGGTGCCGGACTTGGAATGGCAATAGGAGGTGCAACAGGAATTTATGGTATGGCATCTGAAAAGGATAAAAAAGGAAATAGATATACTGGAATTGAAGGATTAGAGCAGGCTGCAACACTAGGAGGCTATGGAAGACATAAACAAATGGCAAAAGACAAGAGTAAAATGGACCTTACTGTTGATTACTTAAATGAAGCAATGCAAACAGAAGATGAAATTGAAAGATTATTTAGAGAAAAATTCGATAATGCTTCAGAAGAAGCTATGAAAAAATATAAGCAAGAAATTGAATATTTATTAAAATATGCAGATGATGAAAATATAAATTTATTATTAAGACAGAACCTAGCAAGTCATCGTATTATATCAATCGATGAAAATAATATAGATGCTGTAGTTGAAGAAATGTCGGCAGAAATATTTGATGAAATTGGAATAGGAAAGCAATACTCTAAAGATGTAGCTGATAAAATAAGGTATTCACTTGTAAGTGATGCAAAAAATGCATTTCAAAATAAAATGCAATCAGCTCAAAATGCAGAATTTAGTACAATGGATTTAGCTAAATCATTTTCAAATTCCATAGTAAGTAATGGAGTATCAAGTGAAGTTGACTTTGATTATATGGATAAAATGTTTACAAGAACTTTAGCTGGGGCAAATTTTGATAACATGGATGTTAACGAAATAGAAAGAACAGTAAATAGATTCGTAAAAGACTTAGTAAAAGATATGAAACTTCAAAATAGAGGTAAAGACGGAATTGAAGATGATATAAAATATGAAGCAAATAGACTAGCAAAAAGGTTTATGGAACAAAAGAGAAAAGAAATGGGAACATCAAGTAATTTCCAAAACACTGGCAAAGAAACCAGCAATAAGTTTGGAGATTCAATTGAAGGAAATGTTCCTACAAACCCAAATGCAAATAGTAATAAATTTTCCGATACAGCAGGCTTAAAAGATGGAGTAGTAAAAATAGTTCAAGAAGTAGTAGAAAGAAAAGGAAAAGAATCAGGAGTTGAGTTTGGATTTGGAGATATAACTGAATCAATATTTGATTTAAAAAAGATAAACGATAAGGCTAAAAAAGATACTAAAACTTCAGTTGTAAATGTATCAAGATTTGTAAATAATTTATAAATTCTTAAAAAAGAAAAGGAGTAGCAAATAATGAAAACCAGACTAAAAAAAGTCCTAACTATGTTGTTAATTATATTAATGATAGTTTCTTATACTGGGTCAGCTTTTGCCAAAACTTATGATTCAATGACCGAGGCTGAAAAAAATGCATTCTATGAAATGTTGACTTTGTTTATTAGACCCGGAGAAAATTATGAATATAATGGTACGGCGGATAATCCAAAAATAGTAGAACATTTCTTAGAAGAAACTGGATGGCAAAAAGAAGACTTAGAAGAACTATATAATGAAATGACTCAACCTGAAAATGCTAATAAATTTGATGAGATTTATGATGAAAAATGCAGAGAAGATTTAGGCGTAGGATTTAATACTATAGTAACGAGTGCTTTATGGGGTGGATTAAATAGTCTAGACCCTGGATATGTTACTAATGATGTAGTAGAAGACCTTAGCGATAAAGATATATTTGGATCAGCGATAGATGGAATAGCTGGAATACTTTTTTATGGAGTTAAGATTTTGCCAGCAATAGTAGGAAAAGTGCTTTCCATGATTATGGATGGAGTATCTGGTGAAAAAATAACAGTTTACAATGTTTTATTTAATAAAGTTGATTTAACCAATATTAATTTCTTTGAAAATGCTAGTGGTGCAAACGCTACCACAATGAATAATATTAGAAACAGTGTTGCAGTTTGGTATACAGCAATAAGAAATATATCTGCAGTAATATTAATACTAATATTAATATATGTTGGAATAAGAATGGCAATATCTACAGTTGCAGAAGACAGAGCTAAATATAAAACGATGTTTGTAGACTGGCTAACTAGTTTATGCATACTATTTGTTTTAAACTATATTATGATATTTACAATAAATATAAATAACTCATTAGTAGATTTAATACAAGGAGTTGCAAGTGAACAACCGGACATGACTGCGGTTGAAGACAAATTGTGGAGTGATGTATTTGGATTAAGCTTCGTTGCAGGATTAGCAAATTCAGTTGCATTTATGATGTTGATAGGAATGTCTTTTGTATTTTTCTTTGCATACATTAAAAGGATGATTACACTAGCTTTCTTAATTATAATTGCACCACTCATAACCGTAACTTATTCCATTGATAAAATGGGAGATGGCAAGTCACAAGCTTTAAACACTTGGCTAAAAGAATTTATATACAATATATTAATACAACCATTTCAATGTATAATATATTTGGCATTAGCAAGTACAGTTTTACAACTAATAGTTGATAATGGGCTTGGATCTGTAAGTCTAATTAATGTATTCATAGCTATTTATGTTTTAATGTTTACATATCAAGCAGAAGAAATTGTTAAGAAAATATTTGGATTTGATGCACAAAGTATGGGCAAAACAATTGCAACTGCTGCTGTTACAGGAGCATTAATTGGTAGAGCAACAGGACTATTTAATAGTAAACAAAGAAATAAACCTTCAGAGCCTTCATCTCAATATAGAAAAAGACCTGCTCAAACTAATCAAGACGGTGTTCCAGAAGAAACAGGAGGATCAAATGGTACAGGTGCTGGAGAAACTAGTGTAGGAGAAGAAGCAGGAGCAAACGCAGGAGCCGTATCAGGATCTGAAGCGGGAGCAAACGCAGGAGCCGTATCAGGATCTGAAGCAGGAGCTAGTGCCAGTGCAGGAGGAGCCAGTGCAGGAGCAAGTTCTGGCGCATCAGGAGGAGCAGCAGCCGGTGCGGCTGGTGGAGCTGCATTAGGAGTATTAGGGGCATTAGTAGGGTTAAATGTTGCAGGAGGAATGAAAGTAGCTGGTGCAGCATTAGGTCTATCAACAGGAGATTTGACTACAGGAATTGCAGGATATAATATGGGCTCTGCTGCGACAAAAGCAGTAAGAACTAGAACGGATAAATCAAGAGAAAAAGTAAAAGATTATAACCGTAGAGCAGTTATTGCTAACAATATAGATAATTATCAAGATGCACATCAAATTAGTAATGAACAAGTAATGCAAGAAGTTGAAAACTGGCTTGATGGTATAAGTATGCCAACTAATGAAGATGATGCTGGAATGGAACTATATCAACATCTAATGCAAGAAAGGGAAGAATTAGAAAAACAAGGACAGGCTGCAGAAGCAGTAAGAGAAAGATTAATTAGAGTTGTAGAAGATTCACTAAGTGGTGCACAAAGTAGACAGCTAAGGCCAAGTTTAAATCAAAAAATTAGAGGAAGCAGATTTTATGGAAGAATAAATGACTTCGTAAATAGAAGGATAAGAACTACAGATAATGACCAAACAATATAAATTAATTTATAGTTAGACTTGATATGAAACGAGCAAGAAAGGAATGAAGTTAAAGATGGATGAAGAAAATGAAAAATCTCCACAGCAAATAGATGCAGAGCAAGATAGCACAACTTCAGCACAAGGACAAGAAGAAATAAAAAAAGCTCTTAATGATGCAAAAGAAAAAGTAAATGAAAGCAAAACTTATCAAGCAATGAAGCAAGCAGTAAAAACATTTATACTCGCACATTTGCCAGCTGTAATTATAGCTATTGTAGGCCTAATTATAATAATAACATTTATCGGACTTTTGCAAGCTCTTATATCTATGCCTGGCCTAATTAACGGTAAACTAAAAGAATTTGCTCAAGATATTTTAGGTTGGATAAATGGATGGCTTTCTGGAGAAGTAGCCCATGTTACCAAAGAAGACGAAATAGAATTGGCACAATATGTACAAGATATGGGATATGATATCGCAGGATATGGTTTCTCAGATGTGGAGTATGAAAGAGATAGTGATGAAACTGGAGAAACAGGATTTGAAAACGGAGAAATAAAAGAATTATATGATATAGATGGTAAAAATTATTTAAGACATTATCTATTACAGAATGAAGCTATATATGCTTTAACTCAATGGAACTTAAGTGGATTTTTCCAATCATTATTTAATAATTCTAACGCTGAAAGTTACGGAAAAGGAATGATTAATCTTTTAAGAGATGGAGTAGAATACACAGATAAAGATGTAGCAATAGATAGAGATAGAAAAGCACTAAGAGTCCCAGCATCAGACAATGATATCCTAAGAGCCAATCGTTCATTCTTCTACTTCCAAATGGATAACTGGTCATCTTTGTATGGAAAGCCACTTGAATTATTCCTAGCATTACATATAGCAACAATGATGCCTGACCTTACTTATGATTTAGCCACTGCAGAAGTATTTAATACAAAAGTAAATATAGAATTGCAAGAAGTAAAAATTAACTATAAAGTTATAATATCTAATGGTAAAATCACAATGAAACAAGAAGATATTATAAAAGCTTGGCTAAAATCTAAATGGGGATTTACAGATTCAGAATTGAGTGCATATTCAAACTCTGAAATAGAAGATCTATTTAAAGAATTAAGAGAATATGAAAAAAGCGATGATTATGACTCAGATAAAGTGGTTACAATAAATGGATTGATATTAGAAAAGAGTGACATAGATAAAAACAATATTAAAAATAACGACATAAAATATGGTAGTGATCAATCTATTGAAAGTATAAAAAAAGTTACATCAACAAATGAAAGTATAAAAACTGATGTATCAACAGATATAAGTGAAGAATTAGAAGATGCAGCTAATAAAGATGAAAAATTTGATTTAGTAGCTAAATTAGCAAAAGTTGAATCAACAACAGTTGTAAATGATGGTGGTGGAGGAACAACAACTAGACAACCAATGGAGAAAACTCCAATACCAGATAGCGAAAGAGAAAGCTACATAGAAGGATATACAGTAGAGCAATTAGATGAATTAATTGTTGAAATAGAAAAAAGTGATGAAAGATACATTACTGTACTTTGGCCAAGAATTGATACAGTTACAAAACACTGGTTTTATAACACAGTTAAATTCAAGTATGGACAAGCAAAAGTAGCACACAAGAAAATACATTTTAGCCCAGACGATACAACAAGTCCATTAGCAGGAGCAGCTGGAGTATTCTTAGACGCTGAGCTTAGAGGATTAAATGGAGAGGGAGTATATTATCAACTTGAAGAACCTACAGCAACAGGACCAAACGATGCAATAATAGCATTATTTAAAGGAGGTTCGGGAACTCTAAAAATTGATGACGATGAATCAAGAAATTATGATTTCCCTGGCAAATATTACAGATATGATGGCTCAAGAAATACAGCTAAAGATATAAAACTTTATAC
>CANQXO010000010.1 GCA_947627825.1 uncultured Clostridia bacterium | reverse complement strand
TTATCATTAAGTAAGTAACTTAATGATAAAAAAATGGAGGGTAAAAATGCAAAAGATAATGAAAAACAAAGGAATAACGCTTGTTGCATTAGTGGTAACAATAGTAATTATGTTAATTTTGGCGGGAGTAACGCTAAATATAGCGTTAGGAGAAAACGGTTTATTTAAAATGACACAACAGGTAGCAGAAAAATATAAGACAGCTCAAAGTGAGGAAGAAAGCACAATGCAAGGAATATCAGATGAATTGCAAGGATTAATAGGAAAAGGAAAAGATGATGAAACACCAGGAGTAATAACTGGAGAAGGGACAAAGGATAAGCCATATTTAATTGAAAGTATAGAGGATTTAGTAGAATTCTCAAATAAAGTAAATAGTGGAATAACTTATGAAAATCAAGTTGTAAAGTTAGCAGTAAATTTAGATTTTAAATCAGAAGATTCTTATGCAAACGATAAAAATAAAATGGAAGAACTAACAAGTGGGACAGGATTTGCATCAATAGGAAATGACCAGAAACAATTTAAAGGAACCTTTGATGGACAGAATAGAACAATAAGTAATTTGTATATAAAAGTTGCAGAAAATTATAAAGGACTATTTGGTTATGTAGGAAGTAAAGGAACTATAAAAAATTTAACAATATCAAACGCAAATATAAATTGTGAAGCAAGAAATATAGGAATATTAGCAGGTTATGTAAACGAGGGAAAAGTCGAAAATATAAAAATATCTAATGGTAAAGTAACAGGGAACAGAGAAGTTGGTGGAATAGCTGGACATTGCATCAATAATGCTAAAATCAGTTCTTGCTTTAATTATAGTGATGTTACTGCTAATGGATTAAAAAATGACAGTGAAAACCAATATTATGCTAATGTAGGAGGAATAATTGGACAATGTACTAATACTACAATAATAAATTCACACAATACAGGAAAGATATATTCAGGTAAAGGTGCACAAATAGGAGGTATAACAGGATCCGCAAATGGGACTTCATTAATTGACTCTTGTTCCAATGATGGAAAAGTAGGAGAATTAATAAATGATGATTATGTTAGACTAGTTGGAGGAATTGCGGGAAGTGCGTATGGAGATAATACTACAATAACTAAATGCTTTAATACTGGAATAATAAATGGGAGAATTTGTATTGGTGGAATAGTTGGAGAATTGGGATGGAATTCGACGGCATATCTAGAATATTGCTACAACATTGGAGCTGTAACAACAATTCAAGGATATGCTGGAGGAATATGCTATGTAAATACAACAACAGAAAATAGCGAAACAAAAAGTAGATATGTAAAAAATTGTTACAATATTGGCACTATAAGGTCAACGACAGAGAACGATGACAGAATTCGGGAGTATAGTAGGAACAGGAGCAGAAAACAAAATGACAGTATCAAACTGCTATTATTTAAGCGGAACTTATACAGGTGGAATAAATGGACAAGATACAGATGGAACAGTTCAAAAACAACAAGAAGAAATGATAATAGAAGCATTTGTAGATTCACTTAACAAAGGAAGTGAAGAAACGCCATGGAAAAAAGGCAAAGATTATCCAATATTATCGTGGCAAAATTAATAGAAAATTTTAAATAATAAATAAAAAGTATCGTCAAGTAACTAACTTGACGATATATTCATATATGTATTCTATACTAAAAAACAAACAAAATCAAGACATTAAGAAAACTTTTTTGTAAAGAAAATTTGAAATATAAAAATCCTGCAAAATATTGATTTTAAAGGCAAAACCTCGAAAATAAAATTATCATTAAGTAAGTTACTTAATGATAAAAATTTGAGAGGAGCAAAAGATAATGAAAAACAAAGGAATAACGCTCGTTGCGTTAGTGGTAACTATAGTAATTATGTTAATATTGGCAGGAGTAACACTAAATATAGTTTTGGGAGAAAATGGATTAATAAAGCAAGCACAAAGAGCAACAGATGTAGCGAAAGAGTCTATGAAAAATGAAGAAGAAAATTTGGGTATGCTTGCTGATGAGTTAAATGGAGTAATAGCACAAAGCTTACCAAGTACAGTAAAAGAAGCAATACAAAAAGGTACGATATTTACAGTAAATAAGCAAATAAAAGATGCAACTGGAAAGACAATGACAGTGCCAAAAGGATTTAAAGTAAAAGAAGAAGAACTAATAGAAAATGGAGTAGTAATAGCAGATAGTGAAGGAAATGAATTTGTATGGGTGCCTTGTACAATAGATGAATACAAAAAACATGACTATGAAGTAAAAGAGGTGGATGATACTTCTAATAAAGCTGATGGAAAAAATAACGATAAAGGCTGGAGAACATATTATTATAGAAAATATACTGATTGGAAAGATGATGAAATAGATGAAGCAGCAAATAAGAAAAGTGTAGAAAAAAATAAAGGTTTTTATATAGCAAGATATGAAGCAGGAGTACCAAGTAATGCAGATTTTTATGTAGATGCTTCAAGTACACAAAAAACATATCAAACAAGTAAAAATGATATAGGTAGCAATTTAAAACCAGTAAGTAAAAAAGAAGTGCAAACATGGAATTTAATAAATCAACCCAATGCTAAAACAGTATCAGGAAGAATGTATAGCGGAGATGGCTACGGAGTAAGAAGTCAATTAGTAGATGGAACAGCATGGGACACGATCGTAACATGGATGTCAAAAGAATACATAGGAATAGAAAAAGATAGTACTATTCATGGAAATTATCGAGATAATAACAAAGAGGAAACCAGAATAAAAGAAGACAATTGTTTATTTGCAGAACACTTATATAAATCTAAGAAAACAGATAATTCAAATGTAGGTTGGTGTCAAGGGAAAAGTTATCAATATGGAAAATTTACATCTGGATGGACTGCCAATTGGACTGATACAAATGGTGATGCAAGTACAAAGTATAATAGTTATGATAATGACACTGGAACTTATAAATATAATCACTATGTAGAAATGTCAACAGGAGCAAGTGACAATACAAAATTAAAAAATATATATGATATGGCAGGAAACATAGCCGAATGGACAACAGAGTATGGATATCGCAATAGCGAATCCGACGGTACAAAGTATGCAGTTCTTCGTGGGGGCAGTTTTAGCAGTGATGGAATTGGATCAATCGCTGAACGCAATGCGCTAGAAGAAGCAGTTGGAACTAAAAGCTATACTATGGGTTTTCGTGTTGTGCTTTATATAAAATAAAATTCTATATTTTCATTGCAATTAAAAAATACTTATAAGTAATTAATTAAGATACTTATAAGATTTTGTAATTGAATATTTTATTTTGTAATAAAAAGAGCTTTTGCAATATATGGTCCAATTTCGTTAAAATCATACCATCCAGAACTTTTACTCGTATTAGTCAGTCCATTAGGATTTGAAATATAAACCATATCCTCATTATCAGTTGCAAGTAAGACCATATAATGAGAAGCTGTAGTCCATCTGTTATTGTTAGGCTTGTTCCATACACACGCTAAGACGGGTTTGTTTTTATTCAAATGTTCAAATATTGTTCCTTTAGATAAACTTACATCATCATAATAAAAATCTGTATTAGTTATATTAAAGGTAGAAGTTAGTTCTTTTGAAATATTACTTCCATCTAGTACAGGATAATATTTATCTCTTAAATATTCTGGAGTATATTTATAATTGTATCCACTTAGTATTATAGATAAAGCAGTAATTCCACATCCAGTATCGCACATTACACCATCCCAGTATTTTTTATTAGCCCAAGATGCTGTACCATTTTGTTTATACTCTTTATAAGTTTTTCCGGAAATATCTGTAAAAGTAGTAAAATAACCATCTTTTCCGGAAACTTGCTGTTGCCCAATACCTTGATATTTACTATTTGTATCTAATTTTATGACTTTGTATTCCGCTTCATTAGTTGTCAAATTTGGAGAATAGCTGTCCAATTTGTGCTTAAAATCAAAGCCAAAATTTTTAAATATAAAAATTGCCGAAAAGACTACTATTAATATTAAAATTATTCTTTTTACTCTAATTTTTGCTTTCATAAAAATTCCTCCTAAAATTACTATATGATTATTTTAACTTTTGCGATAAAAAACTGTTTTAAGAATTATTTAATAAAATCTTAAATTTTTCTTAAATTTGCTATATTAAGTAGAAAAAAAGAAAGATTGTGGTATAATTTTAATCAAAAGGAAGAATGAAATATGAATATTTTAGTGTTAGACGATGAAAAAGAAATTGCAGATTTAGTAGAACTTTATTTAAAAAATGAAAATTATAATATTTATAAATTTTATAATTCTAAACAAGCTCTTGAGTGTATTGATAGTGTAGAGCTTGATATGGCAATACTTGATGTAATGATTGAAGATGTAGATGGTTTTGATATATGCAAATATATAAGAGAAAAAGGTCTTAATTTTCCAATTATAATGTTGACCGCAAAAATAGAAGACAAGGACAAAATATTAGGACTTACCATTGGAGCAGATGATTATATAACAAAACCTTTTAACCCACTTGAGTTAGTGGCAAGGGTTAAATCAGCACTAAGGAGATATATAAAATATAATGATAAAAAAGAAAGTGATGAAGATTTAATTGAAATTGATGGATTGGTGATAGATAAACAAAGGCATAAATGTTTGCTATATGAAAAAGAAGTTGATTTAACACCAATAGAATTTGATATACTACTTTACTTGGCAAGCAATAGAGGAGTGGTTGTAAGCTCTGAGCAATTATTTGAAACAGTATGGAAAGAAAAATATTTTGACAGTAATAATACAGTAATGGTGCACATTAGAAGAATTAGAGAAAAATTAAATGAAAACACAAAAAAGCCTAAATTTATAAAAACAGTTTGGGGAGTCGGATACAAAATTGATTGATAAGAAAAATTAAAAAAGTTAAAGAAGAATTAAAAAGTTAAATAAAGTTAAAAAAATGATGTAAAAAAGCGAAAGGTAGCTGATAAAATGAATGATGAAGAAATAGAATTAAGGGCAAAATCAAATAATGAACTGAAAAGAATAAAAAACAATCTAGCTATAAAAGCAACAATAAAAATTGCATTATGGACAGTATTTGTTTATTTAATATTTTTATTTTTTATTGATAATCTTTTAAATGATGACTTGGCTGAAATTGCAAGTCAATATCTAGGCAGAATGGTATATCTTGAACTTGTAGCTAATAAAAAGCTGATACTAATATTTTCAGCATTAGCTATATTTATTGTTATTTCATTTTTGGTAATAAGAAAAATGAATAACACGATAATTGAAACAATTATTGCGATGGACACAATTCTAAAAAGACCAGAAGAAGAAATTAAACTATCTAGTGATTTGCTTCCACTAGAAAACAGAATAAACAAAATAAGAATAGATTTAATTAAAAGTCAAAATGAAGCCAAAAATGCAGTCCAGAAAAAGAATAACTTAATAATGTATATGGCACATGATTTGAAAACTCCGCTTACATCTGTAATTGGATATTTGAGTTTGATTAATGATGAAAGTGATATTCCTGAAAAATTAAAAAGAAAATATACAAAAATTGCTTTAGACAAGGCTTTAAGATTAGAAGATTTAACAAATCAATTTTTTGATATAACGAGGTATAATCTTCAAGATATACCAATAAATAAAAGTGAGATAGATTTGTCTTACTTGTTTGACCAACTTTTAGAAGAATGTTATCCAATGCTAGAGGATAAAAAATTAGAAGTTGAAATAAATAAACCTAAAGAGCTTAAATATAATGGTGATGGAGATAAACTTGCTAGAGCGTTTGAGAATTTGATAAAAAATGCTATTAATTATAGTTATAATGATAGTAAAATATTTATAAATATAAGTCAAACTGATGGCAAGATATTAATAAGTTTTAAAAACAAGTGTAATAAAATTCCTAAATACAAATTAGACAAAATATTTGAACAATTTTATAGGGCAAATGAGGCTAGAAACAGCACAAATGGAGGAGCAGGTTTGGGTCTAGCAATAACAAAACAAATTATAGAATTACATGGTGGAACTATCAAGGTAAAAAATGACGATGAATTTATTGAATTTGTAATAAATCTTTAATATTACTTTTCTTGACTTGCAATTGCATATAATATATAATGTATTTGTTTAAAAATATGTTTAAAGAGGTAACTTATGAAAAATAATCAAAAAGGAATTTTGGTAGTTGAAATTGTATTGGTAATTGCCATAATTATAGCAATAATTGTTAATGTATTGATGATAGTTTCCATAGTAAAGGAAGGTAAAAATCCAACCAATCAGGTAATCAATGGCACTGGGAATGATGGAAATAGTGGAAATTATAGTTTGATTGATAAAAACGAAGTAGATGAAGAATCGCAAATTACAATTGCAAGAGAAGAAGGAGAATTCTATAGTTCAACAACTACTCTAACAGATATAAATGAAGAAGAAGTTGTAATCCCAAAAGGATTTAAAATTGCAACTGATTCATCTGCAACGGTAGACAAGGGAATAGTTATTGAAGATGAAAAAGGAAATCAGTTTGTTTGGGTACCAGTTGCAGATATTAATGAGATGGCTAAATTACAATCAGGAAGTAATGAAAATTATGAAGGTAGATTGTATATTTTTACAGAAAATAATAAATTATCTGAAACAACAGGTGGCTATGGAATAGGAACAACAGGTTATCGTGAACCAGAAATAATTACAAATAATTCTGAAACAGACCCAACAAGCGGTATATCTTATGATGCTGATGAGGAAAACTTAAAATTAGCTGGACTAGATAAAGATTTAAATAATGATGAAGTAATTGATGTAAACGATTTTAAATTGCAACTTCAAAGTGAATTTAACGATATGGTAAAAAGCGTTAGCAAATACAAAGGTTTTTATATTGGAAGATATGAAACTGGTGATTTGAATAAAAATGTAGCTGTAGTAAAAAAGGGTAATACCGAGATTGCTAATCAAGATTGGTATACTATGTATAAGCTTTGCAAAACTGTAGCAACAAATAGTTCAGTAAACACACACATGATTTGGGGTTGCCAATGGGACGGCGTACTTAGATGGTTTTCAACAAGCACGGATAAAAATATTTCACAAAAGATAAGTACATCAGACGGAAAAGGAAATTACGACAATTACTATGTTAATGCAACTGGCTCAAATGATGAATATAGTTACAATAATATATTTGATATGGCAGGAAATGTTTATGAAAGAACAATGGAATGCTCTGGAAATAATGTAAGAGTAATTAGAGGAGGAAGCCATAAAAATAATGGGCAATATCATCCTATAAGTTTTAGAGGACAATATGAAACTACTGCTAAGAGCCCAGACTATGGAACAAGAACTGCAATGTATATTTCCATAGAGGATAATTAATATAGCTTTTATTAAGGAGGCAAAATGTTAGAATTAAAAAATATCAGTAAAGTTTATGAAAGTCATAACTTTAAACAAAATGCGTTAGAAAATGTTAGTATTAATTTTAGAGAAAACGAGTTCGTTTCAATTTTAGGACCATCTGGAAGCGGAAAAACTACATTACTAAATATAATAGGAGGTCTGGATAATTACACATCAGGTGACCTTATAATAAATGGAATTAGTACAAAAAAATATAAAGATAGAGATTGGGATACATACAGAAATCACAGAATTGGTTTTGTATTTCAAACTTATAACTTAATACCTCATCAAAGTGTTTTGTCAAATGTTGAATTAGCTTTAACGCTTTCAGGAGTACCTAAAAAAGAAAGAATAAAAAGGGCAAAGGAAGCTCTTAAAAAAGTTGGACTAGAAGAGCACATTAACAAAAGACCAAATCAATTATCTGGCGGTCAAATGCAAAGGGTTGCTATTGCAAGAGCATTAGTAAATAATCCAGATATTTTACTTGCAGATGAGCCAACTGGTGCATTAGATTCAAGAACAAGTAAACAAATAATGAATCTTTTAAAAGAAGTTGCACATGATAGATTAGTTATAATGGTTACACACAATAGTGAGTTGGCAAATGAATATTCGACCAGAATTATTGAGCTAAAAGATGGTAAAATTCAAGGTGATAATAATCCATTTGACGGAAAAGAAGAAAATAAAAAGGAAACAAAGAAAAAATCAAAGAAAAACATGTCTTTCCTAACAGCATTATCTTTAAGCTTAAATAATCTTATGACTAAAAAAGGAAGAACTACTCTTACTGCGTTTGCAGGCTCTATTGGAATTATAGGTATTGCACTTATATTATCTTTGTCAAGTGGTGTTCAAGAATATATAAATAGAGTTCAAGAAGAAACTTTAACTTCTTATCCATTAAGTATAGAAACCGCATCAATAGATTTAGGTTCTGCAATAACTGAAACAGAGTTAAATATTAAAAATAAAGAAAATAGAGAAAAAGATAGAATTTACTCAAATAATACAATAGGCGATACAATGTCTATTATGAGTAGTAGAGTTCAAACAAATAATTTAAAGCTTTTCAAAGATTATATTGAAAAAGATGAAAGCAACATAAAAGATTATACAACTGCTATTGCATACGACTATGACCTTCACCTACAATTATTTAAAAGTGATACTACAGATGGTATTGTACAAGTAAATCCTAATACTGTTATGGAAAGTATGGGAATGGCATTAAATGAAATGCAGTCATATTTTGTTATGAGTGATGTTTGGTCAAAGATATTTGACAATGATGAATTAAATAATCAAATGTATGAGGTTGTAAAAGGAAGATTTCCTGAAAAGTATAATGAAGTTGTAATATTAGTAAATGAAGACAATGAAATAAGTGATTTTGTTTTATATGCTTTAGGAATAAAAGACCAGAATGAGCTTAAACAAATGTATGAAACAATAACAAATGGAGGCTCAGTTGAGTCTGTAGAAACAAGTTATAGTTATGATGAAATTTTGAATTTATCATATAAGCTTTTACTAAACACTGATTATTATGAAAAGGTAAATAATATCTGGGTAGATAAAAGAGAAGATGAACAATACTTAAAAAACAAGCTTGATAATGCAGAAGAATTAAAAATTGTTGGAATTATTAAGCCTAATGAAGATGCAACTGCAAGTGCTAGCCAAATGGGAGGAATTTTCTATACAAAAGAATTAGAGGAGTATGTTATTAATAAAATAAACGAAGCGGAAATAGTAAAAGAGCAAAAGGAAAATCCAAATGTTAATGTACTTACAGGATTAGAATTTAGCACAGAAGATTTTAATATTCAAAATTTAAGTAATGAACAGAAAATGTATTTGCAATCACTTCCAGCAGAACAACTAGCAGAAATTATAGCTCAATATAATGAGCAATCAAATGCAACCTATGAATCTGTACTAAAAGATTTAGGCTCTGTAAATATGGAAGAACCTACAACAATTATGCTTTACGCAAAAGATTTTGAATCTAAAGAATGTATAAAAAATGTAATTGCTGATTATAACCAAAAACAAAAAGATGATGGCAATGAGGGAAATGTAATTAATTACAATGACTTAGTAGGAATGCTTATGAATTCAGTTACTGGAATTGTTGACATGATTAGTTTCGTTTTAATTGGATTTGTATCAATATCTCTAATAGTTTCAAGCATTATGATAGGAATTATAACATACATTTCTGTATTAGAAAGAACTAAAGAAATAGGAATCTTAAGGGCAATAGGTGCATCTAAGAAAGATGTATCAAGAGTCTTTAATGCAGAAACCTTTATTGTTGGATTATTTGCAGGACTAATTGGAATTGTAATAACTATTCTGCTTAATATACCAATAAACCTTGTTATTGCCAAAGTTGCAGATGTAAATAATTTAAGTCATTTACCGCTAATGGGAGGAGTTATATTAGTAATTATAAGTATGATATTAACTATAATTGCTGGACTAATTCCATCGAAGATGGCAAGCAAACAAGACCCAGTTAAGAGTTTAAGAACAGAATAATAAATAAAAATAATACTTGCAATAAAAGAATAAAAAAATGAACACATTTGTAAATATTTATTAAAATAAAAATAGCCGATTAAATTAAAATAATCGGTTATTTTTATTAATGATAAATTTGATATCAGATTTTATTAGATATTTTATTTATTTTAACATTATATTATTAGACATTTATATTAGCGAGCATTTGATAATTAAATTTCTACTCATGAATTCCAATCTTTCTCATGTAATTAATGTATGAATTATCAATATCTCTCCAAATTTCAATTTCATCATCTAGTTGTGCGTAGTCTAAATTAGTATTTGAAAATTCTTCATAGCTGTTTATTATATCTTGTTTAAATGTACTAGGGCATCTACCAATAATTCGTGATATATCAAAGTATTTGTTTCCAAATCCAGCAAAACCTAAGTCAATAATAGCACAAACTCTATTATTATCATCTAAAATAACATTACTTGAATTCAAATCACCATGTACCAAACAGTTGTTATCTTTTTTTACAAAATCAGCATACTTCCAAAAAACTTTGTCCTTTGGATCAACATGTAGTTCAAGTAACTCATCAAGGAAGTCGACTAAGTTTAATCCAATATTTTGTGTTTTAAAAACTTTATCTTTATCAAATTTTACATTATGTAATTGGTACATAAATTTAGCAATATCTTGTGAAACTGCTTTAATTTCATCTGGAGTTAAAGAATTCATTTTATCAGCAAGTACAGTTCCTTCAATTTTTTTGTGAACACTAAAAGGTCTATCATTGTAATAGCCAAGTTCTAGTTGTACGGTGTTAAAATCAGTTTTTCCATCAATAAATTTAGAAAATTCATAATCCTTTACAATAGTTCTTGACCAGAAATCATCTCTAGGGAATCTAAAGAAATAGTTACCATCATCTGTTTTTACTTCATAAACAATATTAGTCCATCCAGTAGAAATGGGGTAAAGGTTAAGTATTTCTTTTCCTTTTAGTTGATTTTTTATTATTGTTTCAAAATTTTCATCTAGTGAGAAATATGTTTTCATATATTAATTAAATTTCCCTTCATCAATTATTTTTCCTATAAAGCTCATAATTTCATCTTCAGATTTTTTATCAAAATTGTTGTATACAACAAAGTCAAATAAGCTTAGTAAATTTTTGTCTTTAGTGATTTTATTATAATGCTCGTCTATTTCTTGAAGCCTTTGCTTTTCAACTTCGGGTGAGAGATTTCTTTTAATAGTATTTTGCTTAGCACTATCTAACGAATTGGGCATAATATATACAGCACATAGCTTTGGACAGATTTTTTTGAAGTCATAAATTGTACTGTAGTGAAGTTCAAAAACAGTATTTTTGTTAGAAAATAATTCTTGTTTTGTGTAGGCATAAGTATTTCCTAACATATCAAATTGATAAGCAATTTGACCTTCATCATTATATTTTTGAAGTTCATCTTGAGTAACAAATATTTTGTCTATATTGTTTTTTTCACCATTTCTAATCTGTCTTGTAGTTAAAATCTTTATTTTTTCAAAGCCAAATTTTTCAACAATTTTGTCTTTAAAAAAAGATTTTCCAACGCCAGTTACTCCGGCTAAAGCTAATAACATTTAAAACCTCCATCCAAATAATATGCAAACAATATTATATAATAAAAATAAACAAATTTCAACACATAAAAACAAAAATTACATTTTCTTTACAAATTAATAAAAAAATGGATAAATAAATACAATTGTGGTAAAATTAATAAGAAATATATTTGTGAGGAAAATAGTATGGAAGAAAATAATAATTCAAATATCTATGATTCGAATATGAATTTAAATTATATTCCAGTTGAAAATAACACGGAACCTATAAAACCAAAAAAGAGTAAAAAAACTGTATTTATATTAATTGCTATCTTAGCTGTAATAATAATAGCTATAGCATTTGGACTTATATATTTTTTAGTTATTGCAAAAAATCCAAAAATAGTTTTTAAAAATGCTGTAACTTCATCATTACATTATTTGAAAAATGATTTACAGATTAATAAATACAAAACCATGAAAAGTGATTTAACTTTAAAATGTAATATTGAACAAAATGATTTAATTAATATAACAAATGAGGATTTTAGAGAGTTAATTAATACTAGCAGTATAAATTTTGGAACTCAAATAGACAATGAGAATGATAAAGTGGCCTTTTTAGCCGGACTAAAAAATCAAGATGAAGAAATTATAGATGCAGAAGTATATTTAGATCTGACAAATACTCTTTTAGACCTAAGGGTTAAGGATATTTTTGATAAGTATCTAGAAACCGAACTAAACGAAGATTTGTGTTCTTCAATACAAGAATTTATTGACAATGATGAGTCTGCTTCAGAATATAATGAAATGATAGATATAATTGAAAAATCTTTATTAGGTTGCATTAAATCAGAATATTGTAGTAAGGAAAAAGTACAAATTACAATTGAAGGAAAGAAAACAGATGTAACAAAAAATACAATAAAATTAACTTCTGTACAATTTTATACTGAACTAAAATCAGCTTTAGAAAATTTACTTAATGACAAAGAATTTATAGAAAAACATAAGGACTTAGAAGATACACTAAAATCACAGATAGAAAGTATTGAGAATTCAATGGAATATATATCTGAAGGATATATCCAACTAAACCTTTACACAAAAGGATTTGCAAATATACCTGTTAGTATAGAATTAATCTATAATGATGAACCAAGTACTATCAGTATTAAGGTAAGTGATATTTCAGAAAATAAATTTGAAATTAACATTGTTAATAATAAAAATCAAATTCTAAAATGTATAGTCCAAGTAAATCAAAAGAGTAAAGATGAAGGTAATTTTGAGATAAGTTTAGATTATAACAACAATGAATTTTTAACTTTACAAGCAGTTTACAAGGTAACTTATGATGAACCAATAAGTAAAATGGAAAATAGTAATGTAATGAAGTTTGAAGAATTAACAAATGATGACTATATTGTTGTAATGCAAAATTTCATGAATTCAAAACTTTATAATACATATGTTAAGGTTCTTTCAGGTGAAGAATATGCAAATGTTATTAGAACTTTAGATGATAAATATAGCATTACCGTTAATGTGCCAGAAAGATTTATTTTAGCCGATTCACCAACAGAAAATATAAAAACTTGGGCAAATGCAAATAATACAGAAATAGTATCTTGGATAGCAAATACCAATAAAGAAGAACAATATATAGAGCCTAATGAAAAACAATATTTACTTACTCAATATAAAAAGAGCATAGATAGTAATGGTGTAAAGAAAATAACTGCTGGAGATATTGATTTTGAACAACTTGTATTTCAAAATCAGGAAGGATATTTAGAAGCATATTTTTGGTCACAACTAGATGATGAAGGAAATTATATCATTATAAGAATCACTATAACTGATGGTCAAGATAATATTACTAATGAAGAATTGAATCAAATATTGAGTATACAAAAATAACTTATAAAAAATTAAACGAAAATTATTAAAAAATAAAAACTCTGTGTTAAATAAACGCAGAGTTTTTTGATTAAAAAGAAAAAAATAATACATAATATTAATGGGAGGAAAAATATGAATACAAAAAGAAAAGTTGTTTTAGTTGGTGCGGGTTTTGTCGGCACAAGTTATGCATATTCTCTTTTAAATCAAGGGGTAGTAGACGAGTTGGTACTAATTGATATTAACAAGGATAAAGCGGTTGGAGAGGAAATGGATTTGTCAGATGGTTTGCCTTATTCTCCACATAAAATGGAAATAAGGGCAGGAGACTATAGGGAATGTTCTGATGCAAATATAGTTGTTATAACAGCAGGATATGCACAAAAGCCGGGACAATCTAGGTTAGAACTTGCTTTAGAAAATGCAAAAATAATGAAGGATATTACAGAAAATGTTATGCAAAATGGATTTAAAGGAATATTTTTAATAGCAACGAACCCAGTAGATTTAATGAGTTTTGTTGTTGCTAAAGTGTCTGGAATGCCAACTAATAAAGTAATCGGTTCTGGGACAGTTTTAGACACAGCGAGATTAAGATATTTAATTGGAGAATATTTAGTAGTATCAAGTAAAAATGTTCATGCTTATATTTTAGGAGAACATGGCGATTCTTCACTTGTGCCTTGGGAACATTGTTTTGTTGGATGCAAAAAAATGGTGGAAATTATGAAAGATAATAATTATCCGATGGAAGACTTAGAAAAAATTCATAATAAAGTATGGAATGCTGCTTATGAAATAATTGAAAAGAAAAAAGCAACTTATTATGGAATAGGCATGGCTTTAAATAGAATTACAAGTGCAATATTAAATGATGAGAAAGCCATATTAACTGTATCTACTTATCAATCTGGTGAATATGGCCAAGAAGGAATTTATATAGGAACTCCATCAATAATTGGAAAAGAGGGTGTGATGGATATATTAAGATTAAAATTAAATCAAAAAGACCAAGAAAAATTTAATAATAGTTGTGAAATAATGAAGGAGAACATAAAAAAATCAATAATTAAAATCTTATAATGTCTAAAATTAAATAAAAAATAATAAATAGATTAAATAGTTACATTGAGATAATAAGAATAATTAAAATAATGAAATAAATATTAATAAAAGATATAGATTAATAAATAAAAATGTGATAGAATAAAATTGGTTTATAGGTAAAACCAATTTAAAACCTAAATATATTTTAAAGGAAAAAATATGGAAAGAGAAGAAATAGATATTTTCAACAATCGAGTCAAGGTAAAAGACAAAGATTTGAGAAAAGTATTCGAAGCAAAAGAATTTAAAAATGTAAAAGATATAATTTACAATTCTGCCAAAGTCTTTAAAGATAAAATTGCTTTTGTCATTAAACATAAAAATGATGACAAAATAGAATATGAAAATGTTACATATAAAAGACTTTTAGAAGATATTAATAAATTAGGAACAGCATTTTATTCTTTAGGATTAATGGGCAAAAGAATTGCGATTATTGGAAAAAATAGATATGAATGGATGTTGTCACATTTAGCAAACCTTTTAGGAGGGATAGTTTCAGTACCACTTGACAAAGATTTACAATATGATGAACTTGAAAATTCTTTAATAAGAAGTAAAGCTGACTGTATAGTTTTTGACGAAAAACTAGCTGATAATATAACAAAAATTAAAGAAAAAGGAAAAACAAAGTTATCTGAATTTATTTGTATGAGCAAAATAAAAGGTTTTGAATCTATTGAAGATTTAATTGCTAAAGGAAAAAAGCTTTTATCATCTGGAAAAAAGGAATTTGTAAATTGTGAAATTGATGAAAATAAAATGAATATACTTTTATTTACATCAGGAACAACATCAAAGTCAAAAGCGGTTATGCTTTCACATAGAAATATTGCATCTAATATTTATGCACTACAAGTTTCGGAGGACATTAGACCAACAGATACTAATATAGCATTTTTACCATTTCATCATATATTTGGTTCAACCTGTATGACTTTGATGTTGGCAAATGGGGTTAAAAATGTATTTCCTGATGGCTTACGATATATTAAACAAAACCTAAATGAATATAAAGTGACTGTATTTGTTGGAGTGCCTGTTTTAATTGAAGCAATATATAAAACTATAATGAAGGAAATTGAAAAACAAGGAAAAACAAAATTAATTAAATTTGCGTTAAAGTTAAGTAATTTCTTATTAAAAATAAAAATTGACATTAGAAGAAAATTATTTAAGCAAATAATAGATGCTCTTGGTGGTGAATTAAGGTTTGTGGTATCTGGAGGTGCGCCAGCTGACCCTAAAATATCAAAAGGTTTCAATGATTTTGGTATAAAAACTGCCCAAGGCTATGGATTAAGTGAGACTTCACCAGTTATTGCAGGCGAAAACGATAAAGTAATGAAGCTTGGCTCTATTGGTGTGCCAATGATAAATAACGAAGTTAAAATTGTAAATAAAGACGAAGATGGAATAGGGGAAATAACTGTTAAAGGTCCTAATATTATGCTTGGCTATTATGAAATGCCAGAACTTACAGCAGAAGTTATAAAAGATGGATGGTTTTATACTGGCGACTTAGGATATATGGATAAGAAAGGAATAATTTATATAACAGGAAGAAATAAGAATTTAATAGTATTAAAAAATGGAAAAAAAGTTTTCCCAGAAGAAATGGAAACTCTAGTTAATAGAATTGAATTGGTTGAAGAATCAATGGTATTTGGTATGCCAAGCAAAGATGATAAAAATGATATTATGCTTTCTGTAAAAATATTCTACAATAAGGAAGTAGCAAAGGAAAAATATCCAGATAAAAACGAAGAAGAACTTTATAAAATTATTTGGGAACAAATAAAAGAATTAAACAAGTCATTTCCAAGATACAAGCATATACAAAAATTAATTTTATCAAATGAAGAACTTATAAAAACAACAACAAAGAAAGTAAAAAGATTTGAAGAAATGAAGAAAATAATGGCAGTTCATAGCTAATATTTATCATAAATAATAAATATTAAAATATGATAAAAGTCGTAAAACGCATAAAATTCTTAAAGATTGTAAAAGCGGTAAAATATAAGAATTTTTTAAGTAACATAAAAAAACTGTAAAAAACTTGCAATTTTATGTAAAGTATGGTATAATCTAAATAGTGGTCACTTGTGACCCGATCATAAGGAGTGAAGTCTTCTATCGCTCCAATAAAAATTTTTTTTAGGAGGCAAGCCAAATGTCAACGCCCAGAATGCCCGATGTCGTCAGAAAGTACCTGGAAGACACATCACCCACTGAACTCAGCGAACGGCTGAGAAATGGTAAGATGCCCGCAGCGGCGGTTTTCAAAAAGTGGAACAACCAACTCCAGGAGATGGCACAAAAAGCAATTTTTACCTATCTGTGTAAAGTGGTAAGAACGCCGGAGTGCTATGAGCACTTTAACAATGAAACTCCCTATCAAATCTCCATGATGGATCTCGCAGATGTCTATAACTTCCTGAAAGTCAATCTGTTCAGTGAGGCAAAGGCACAAGAGTTTTTCAAAACTGCCATGGAAAATGCACGAGAGCTCCTCAACAAGTACCAAAAGTACGATGTGGTCGAAGTTGATGAGGAAGGAAGGCATGTCAAGCTTGAAGACAAAAAGTTCGCCCTTATTCCTCTCGAGGTAAATCTCGATGAGGTGGAAGAACCTAGTGATTATACGAACTTTTTCGCTGTTCGTCCCGCTTACTTTGAGCTGGAAGATGAGGATACACAGGAAATGGACGAAGTCACTGCCGTCTCGAGTGAAGACAATGTAAACCCTGAGGCTACCGACAGTTCGAACGAAGCTGAGCCTGACGAAGGTTCTGACGAGCTCACCCAGATAACTCCAAACATCGCGGTACATATCGGAAGCAACAAACATGCCGAAGAAAAATACCCCGAAGAAGATGATTTCGACAAACGGGTTCAAGAGTTCGTTGACAGTCATCCTGTTCTGCATGAGCGGCACACTGGACACGGAGGTCCACTGCTTCCGTATGATGCGCCGTCGGTTCCGACTGAGGAAATCACCTCTATGGCTGATTCTGTTTCTAACGAAGTAGAGGTCGAAGCCGAGGAACCGGAAGCTGAAGCAGATGAAGTTGAGCCTGACGCATACCTATTAGATGAAGTAGAGGAAGCAGATGAAGAAGTTTATGCTGCTTTCGATGCGGAATCTAGCGATGATGAAGCCCCAAAAGACGATGAAAACTCCAGCAATGATGAAAACTCTAATAATGAGGAAGACTCTTGCAACGAGGAAGATTCCAGTGATGAGGCTGAGTCAGAGCAGGTCGAGGAGGCAGATGAGCCGACTATTGAGATTCCCACCCCTGAGGTAGCTGAAGAAGATACCGAAAAGGTGGAAAAAATCAAGGCTCTGCACGACCTTCTAAATAAGAAATTGGAAAAGCATTCCTAAACTGCTTTTCGCCCCGCCAGCAATGGTGGGGTCTTTTTTTATGAAAAAATTGAAAAATATTATATTATCTGCTAAAATATTATTATCAAAACAATTAAGGAGTTATTATGTTTGAAATAGATGAAGCTATAAAAATTAATGAACAACAAAAAAATAGAATTCATGAAATGGGCAATTCTATTAAAATTGATGAATTAACAATAAAATTAAATGAATTAGAAAAGCAAACCGAAAATCAAAATTTTTGGAATGATGTTGAAAATTCTAGTAAGGTTCTAGCAGAGATAAATGAACTAAAAAAGAAGATAACAAACTATAAGGTAGTAGAAAACGATGTTAAAACAATATCAGATATGATAGACCTACTAAGACTTGAATCTGATAAAGAACTAGAAAAGGAATTGAATGATTTATTAGAATCAACAAATAAAAAGATAGATGGTTTAGAAATATCAACACTACTATCTGGTAAATATGATAAAAATAATGCTATTATTACTATTCATCCGGGAGCAGGAGGAACTGAAGCACAGGACTGGGCCGAAATGCTGTATAGAATGTATACGAGATGGGCTGAAGCTAATAATTTTGCGATTGAAGAATTGGACTATTTAGATGGGGAAGAAGCTGGACTAAAGAGTGTAACTTTTTTAGTTAGTGGTGAATATGCTTATGGTTATATGAAATCTGAACATGGTGTACATAGATTAGTTAGAATTTCACCATTTGATAGTGGAGGAAGAAGACATACATCATTTGCATCAGTTGAAGTTTTACCTGAAATTACAGATGACTTAGATGTATATATAAATCCAGACGACATTAAAATGGATGTATATAGAGCATCTGGAGCAGGAGGACAACATATTAATAAAACTTCATCAGCAGTTAGATTAACACATATACCAACAGGAATTGTGGTTGCGTGCCAAACTGAAAGAAGTCAGTTTCAAAACAAAGATACCGCTATGAAAATGTTAAAATCAAAGTTAATTAATTTGAAAGAAAAAGAAAACAAAGAAACAATTGATGATTTAAAAGGTGTGCAAATGGATATTGCATGGGGAAGTCAAATCCGTTCTTATGTATTTTGCCCATATACTCTTGTAAAAGACCATAGAACAGGTTATGAAGTAGGAGATATACAAAAAGTTATGGATGGCGATTTAAATGATTTTATTTTTGAATTTTTAAAAAGCATCGTCAAATAATTTTTAAGTTAGCAAAGGTTGTATTTGTTCATTCTTTAACGCTAGAATAGAAGTCTTTATAATAAGGCTGCTATCTGAACAAATAAAATCAGGCTTTGTAATTGGATTGGTTTGCCTAAAAGGAACGAAAAAAACATTCTTCCTATTCAATAAAACTCCAATGTTACTTGCATTAGCGCCTAATCCATCGCTGGCATTAATTGATAAAACTAGTGGCTTTTTATTTCTTAAAAGATTTTTTGCAGCTAAAGTGACAGGAGTATCTGATATTGAATTTGAAAGTTTAGCTATAGTATTACCGCTAGTTGGAGCAATTATCATGATTTTAGCATTAATTTTTTTAGTAATATAATCAGCATCTTCCATTGTATGAATTATCTTATTATTTGTTATACTCTCAATATTAATAATATTTTGTTTTTTATTCACAAAACGAGAATTAATATTATATGCATAATAAGATAAAATAGGATATACATTTGCTCCTAATTTTTTAAATTCTTCTAATGATGAAATGATAGAAGGAAAGGCACTAAAAGCACCAGTAATGCCAAAAATTATATTAATATCCTTAAAAATTTTCTAACTCCTTATTATAAAAATTACATCTATATATATTATGAATCTTAACAAAGAAAAGGACCAAAAGTTTTAAATCTTTTGGTCTAAAAATTACTTATAATCTGCAAGTGGATTTGCTTCAACAGCTCTTCTTACTTGTGCATTATCTACATGAGTATATATTTCTGTTGTAGAAATACTTTGATGTCCAAGAAGTTCTTGAAGTGCCCTAATATCAACTTGCCCATATTGATACATAAGAGTTGCAGCAGTATGTCTAAGCTTATGAGTTGAATATTTTGTAGTATCTAATCCTGCTTTTTGCAATTCTCTTGAAACAACATTTTCAACAGTTCGTTTACTTATTCTTTGTCTGTAACTACTTAAGAAAAGAGCTTTATCAGAATTTTTTGAATCTTTTTTTGCATTGTTTGGCCTTACTGCCAAATACTTCTTTAAAGCGTCAATGCAAGCTTTGTTCAAATAAATTGTTCTTTCTTTATTACCTTTACCTATAACAGTTAATTTGCAATCATCAAATTTTATATCAGAATCATTGATACTAACTAGTTCAGATAATCTCATTCCACAGTTTAAAAATAAAGTAATAATTGCAAAATCTCTTTCTTTATTTTTATTTTCATCATCTTCAGCAGTCTTTGTTAATAATCTTTGACTATCTTCTAATGTTAGATATTTAGGTAGTCTTTTATTAAGCTTTGGAGTTTCTAAGTTTTGAGCGGGATTATCTGTTAAAGTGTTTGTTGTAATGGTTAAATATTTAAAAAATATTCTTATAGTAGAAATTCTTTTTGCGCATGTAGCAGGTCCACATTTTCTATTGATTGATAAATAAGAAATAAATGCGTGGATATCCTCTTGTGTAATTTTCTTTAAATCTTCAACAGAAAAGTCATCAATAGTTATATCATCAAAGTTTTTCTCATCAGTCAAATGAAAATGATATTTCATGTATCTTAAGAACATTATTAAATCACAATTGTATTGTTCAACTGAATTAGGTGATTTCCTTTGATATGTAAGAGCATATTGCAAAAATGAATTTAAAAAAGCTGGATTTTTTTCTGGATTTATCATAGAAATACTCCTTTAATATAATTCATGCACATTATATCATAATTGCCAAAAAAAATAAATCTTTAAGTTAAATTTATTGACATTTTATTTTAACAAATATATAATCTATTAAAATCTGCATTTAGGAGGTATCAAAATGCTGTTAGAAAACCGGACCAATGTCGTACTGAAAATTGAGATGGGCACACAATTGGGCAACAAGACATTGTACTTGGAACCTGGGAACTCGAGGTATTTCGGTGAATTCTCTGAAGGAGATTACCTTGAAATCAACTCGTCCGAAGGACAAGCTAAAATCGTTATGTTGTCCGATGAAAAGTACATGTGGCAGATCAGAGATGATGCACACGACGATTTCGTAAGTGAAGCAATCAAAAGCCAAGGAAATTTGAAGTTTGAGGAAATTTTTTACGGGAGAGGTAGGCAACAAAACAGGAAGGCAAATGGGATTTGTATTCAAGTAACAGTATAATGTAATGAACCAAGATGAGGGGAGCAAACTGCTCCTCTCATCTTTTGTATATAATCTTCCTTATAAGGCATAGAATATTTAATATTTGTGGTTGTTTTATAAACGAGTTTATGATATATTAATTGTGAGAAAGAGGTTTTATATAATGACATAAATCAGCTGGTAATGCTATAGAAAATAGATTGAACAAAGATGACTTTGAAGTAGTGCAAATCGATGCTTTTACTTTAATGGGAAGACTTGGAAAATGGCTAGAAAATATTTATATACCTATAACAACTAAATTTCCAATAGGTTATTATGTTTGTTTCTTACTTACTCAAGCATTTCCTGATTTAATGCATTTTTTAATTTATTTAAAAATAAATAGGAAGTTTAGAAGAAAGGTAGAAGAAGAAAATCCTGACTTAATAATAACTGTACATAGTATGTTTACTAAGTCAATTTCACATTTTTTAAAAGCACACAAAATGAATATTCCTTTTTATATTGATGTTATTGATTTGGTAAAGCCACCAAGAGTATGGTTTGACAAAAATGCTGATATTACTTTTGTGCCAACAGAAGAAGTAAAAAAGGACTATATAGAGAAGGGAATGAATAAAAATAGAGTATTAGTATCAGGTTTCCCTATAAGAAATGACATAGCAAAAAGGGAGAAGCCAAAACAGATTGAAAAAGATATTAATATACTATTGGTAAATCCTTCTGTTAGATTAAAGAAAAATATTAAGTTTCTTAAAGAAGTATCAAAAATTGAAAATTCTACAGTATCAGTAATTTGCGGGAGAGATGAAGCAATGTATAAAGCTTTGACTAACCTACAAAATAATGGCGAATTTTCAAACAATATAAATATTTATGGCTTTGTAAATAATATGAATGAATTTTTAGATAATGCTCATATTATATTAACAAAGGCAGGACCTAATATGCTACTTGAAGCTGTAAAAAGTAGCACTGTAGTTATAGTAACAGGTCATATATTAGGACAGGAAAACTATAATTATCAATACATAGTAGAAAATAAGTATGGGTTAAAGTGCGAAAAAACTAATGAAATATATAAGGTTTTGCAGAGTTTTATACAGTCTAACAAAGTAAATCAGTATTTAAAATTTGTACATAATGCTAACTTAATAGATGGAGCAGAATTTATTACAAATTTCATCAAAAATGGTTAATTTATTCTTTAAAAAATGTTGAAAACTAGGTGGTTATATGTTATAATTAATTATGTAAATAAAATAAAAAACGGAGGTATTTATGAAAAAAATCATTTCAACAATGCTAGTAATAACACTTTTAGTATCGCAATTATTAGGCTTATATTTTATGATGCCAATAGTTACTTATGCGGAAACAGCCCAAAATAGCGAAACAAATGTAGCAGACAAATATTTTTACAATCAATTAGATGAAGACGGAAAAACATTTTATAATATTTTTGATAGAATGTTTTTTAGTTGTAACTATGAACAATTAAAAACCGAACTTGAAAAAGAAGAATGTGATTTTGGTGTTAATTCAATTGAAATCACAGATACAATCAGTTTATCAAATAGTTTAAAATCTAAATTAGAAGCCTATACAAAAGGAAGTCAAGATTTATTAAATACAATGGGTGCTGCAAAAGATGCCTATATGGCAGACCATGCTGGCTTATTTTATATTGACCCAGACAATATTACTCTAAGGGTTACTCAAGATAAATCTGGACAATTGCATACTTTCTTAGGAATAGGAAGAACTAAAACATATATCAATAAAGCTTTTTGGAACTATGAAACAAACTCAGTTAATAAAGAAAAACTTATTAAAGCTTTAGATGAAGTTGAAAATGAACTTAACTCAATTGTTGAACTTGCAAAAAATGTTGAAGTGCAAGAAAATCAAGACAGAATTGAGCAACAAATTAAAAAGGCTCATGATGAAATTATAAAAAGAAATTCTTACAAATTAGAAGAAACAATTATTGAAGAAAATGAAAGCAAACCTGAAGAAGAAAAAGGTGACCCATGGAATGTTAGAACAGTTTATGGTGCCTTTGGACCAAAACACGAAATCGTTTGTGAAGGTTTTGCAAGAGCTTTTAAAATGGCATTAGATAGACTAAATATACCATGTGTATTAGTTTATGGTGCTTATGTTACAAGTACAAAATATGAAGAACATTGTTGGAACGAAGTTTTACTTGACGGCAAATGGTATGGAATGGATGTTACTTGGGACAACACAGATAAAATGGAAGAAGTAACAAGTATAGAAGGAAGCAACTTAGAAGAAAGAGTTAGTACAGAATACTTTTTAGCAGGTTCAGATAAAATGTCATTAAATCATTTAGCTACTGGTATTATGTCTGTATCAAACTTTGAATTTAAATACCCTGAAATGGAAGCATCTAGTGAAAAATATACTTTAGCTTCTGAAAATGCTGGTTTAAGAGTTGAAATAGATGATGAAAGTTATGATGAAGAAGATGATGTTAAAGCAGCTAAGTTTAAAGTAAGTTATTTCATTGACTTAAACGAAAATGGTGTAGAAGACAATGGTGAAAGAATGGGATATAAAGCGGCCAGAGAGCATGGATATTATATGGTAGGAAGCTTTATGAGTTACTATATTCCTACTTACGATGATTTTCACGCCAAGCCATCAAATGCAAGTGAAGAAGGATGGGGATATTCAGGTTACTTTGGATATGTTGATGAAGTATATGGTGCCCTTGTAGACATTGTAGATGAAGAAACAGGAAATTCATATTTATCATTCTATAACTCAAATTGTAACTTTATACAATTTGGTATAACAACAGAAAAACCTGCAGATGAAGCTGTTTTACCAAATGGTAAACCAAATCCAAAGAGATATCAATATTTTGGAACATCAGCAGACATGATTGCATTATCAGATAAAGTATATAATCCAAGTGGAACACATGTAGCTGCTCCATATATCAAGAAAGCATCTCCAATCCAAAACTCAACAATGATAATAGGAGATAGCTATCATTGTAAAATTGAGTATGATGAAAAGTTAGTTCAAGTTGATTGGGAAGAACTAGGATATGATGTAAAAATTGAATATTCATCTAACTCACAATCTAATGATTATACTCTAGAACACTTTACATTTGATGGAGATAGAACAGTTGAGTTTGATTTTAAGCCAAGTGAAAAATATGCAGACGATTCAATCTATTATATTATAGATATCAAAGGATTAGTTGGAGAAAATAGTCAAAAAAGACCAATGCCAATTAGTTACTTCTGCTCTCATAAATGCTCTGTTTATGCTTATAAATCTCAAGGAATAGACTGGAATGTTTATGGAAAACCAACACTTATGGATGATGTAAACTTAGACGAAATGACAGATGAAGAAAATGCAGATTTAGCAGAATTATTAAAACATAGAATGACTCTTGTTACAACAACAACAAAACCATCTGAAGCAAAAGCTATGGAAGATATGTTAAACAATCCAGAAACAACAGACTCTACAACAGGAGAAAAATTAAATGTTGGTGGAACAGTTGAAAAAACTGAAACATATAATATTAAATTAACTCTATGTAAAAAACAAAAAATTAAAGATGGTCAATCAGTAAGAATAATGTTAGGTTTCCCAGATGGATATGGACCAGAAGATGCTGGAGTAACCTTTAAAGCATACCACTACATAAAAGACGAATCTGGAAATATTACAGGAGTTGAAGAAATTCCTTGTATAGTTACAGAATTAGGACTTGTAATTGAATGTAGTTCATTCAGTCCATTTACAATAGCCGCAATTAGTGGTGTAGAATCAGAAAATTCAAGCAAAACAATACTTTTCCAAACAAGTAATGGAGGAGAAGTATATGATAACTATGTTTCAGAAGGCCATGAAAATAATGTAAAATCAAATAAATTAATACTTGACGAACAAAAACAAGAAGCTAAAATAACAATAGTTCCAGACGAAGGATATGTAGTTGATGACATTGTTATTGGCGAAAAAGTAATAGATGTAAACGGCGCAGATGCTGATAAAATATCAATTGATGAAGACACACACAATATTACTTATACTATAAAATATGAAGACTTAAAAGAGCAAAAATATGAAGCAATGGTTGCAAAAGTTGCATTCATTCCTGAAGAAATTAAACAAGCTGAAATAGATGCAGGATATGAAGTTGTTGCACAACCAATTACTCAACCAGTATTTAGAATTTCATCTGAAATATCATCAGATAATAAGGGTGAAGGACCATTTAATGAAGGTGATGAATTTGAAGTTTCATATAAAATTTCTGACATGAAAGACATTGGAGAACAAGGAATTGTCGGAATTGGAGCATTATTAACATATAATAATGAAAAATTACAATTAGAAGAAGTTACAGCAGGTGAAGGTTGGACAATAGATTATAATAAAGCACATAATGGAGAATCAGCACATAATTTAATTGGAACATATAAATTAGAGCAAGCTGAAAGCTTTATAAGTAATGAAGACCAATTAAACAAAGTTATATTTAAAGCAAAATTCATAGTATTAGAAAATCAAGATATTACAGAAGAAGTAAAACTTTCAAAAATAGAAGGTTCTGTTGGTAAAAAAGAAAATGTTATCAAAGCTCATGATGTTGTTACAAATGTAGTTGTAAAAAAAGTAGATGAGCACATTGAGGAAAAACTAGAAACTTTACCAGACGCTACATGCAGAGTAGATGGTGCATTTGTAAAAGATGTAGAAGTAGGGATAACTGTAAATGATTTAAGAAATATGCTTTCATCAGGTACAATTTTACCAGTACAAATATTTAAAGTAAATGAAGAAACAGATGCTTTAGAAGAATTACTAGAAACAGACCTTGTAGGAACTGGAACAATTATAAAAGTAGGAGAAAGTAAATGGACAGTTATTGTTCCAACAGACCTTGATGGTAATGGAAAATTAACAGTAAATGATATTGTTACATTCAAATTAGACTACATTGGAGAAGAAAAACTTGAAGGACCATACTTAATGGCAGCTGAAGTAGATGGAATTACTTCTGAAGGACCAACTTCTGTAAATGACCTAGTATTTATGATATATAAATATAATGATATTTATATGGAGGAATAGTGATTTGAAAATGAGAAATAAACTAATAACAATAGCTACTATAATATTAATGATGATAGTTTCTTTGTCAGTAAATTCTTATGCAGCTAGACTTACAACAGCAACAATTACACTAACATCATCTAAGTCAGAATATCAAGCAGGAGAAACCGTTGAATTTATAGTAAGTT
>CANQXO010000009.1 GCA_947627825.1 uncultured Clostridia bacterium | reverse complement strand
GCCTACATCAATAATTTTATCATTATCTTTTATATATTTCATTATAGATACTGAGTCTACAAAGTGCTTTATTATTATTTGGTCTTTTTCTGTAATTGCTGTCAAATTGATTTTTTCATTCCATTCTAGCAATAGCTTCATATATTTTTCAAATAATTTTTCTTTTTCTTCACTAATATTAATTATTTCGTTTAATTCCATATTAATTTTTTCTCTCCTTTAAAGTTTCCAAATATATTAATAAAACTGATATATCTGCTGGTGATACTCCCGATATTCTTGAAGCTTGGCCTACAGATAGTGGCTTTACTTTATTTAGTTTTTGCCTTGCTTCTAGTCTTAAACCTTTTATTTCTTCATAATTTATTTTATCACTTAATTTTTTACTTTCTAATTTTTTAAATTTTTCTACTTGTTGTTCTTCTAATTTTATATATCCTTCATATTTTACCATTATATTTATTTCTTCTGCTTCTTCTTTTGTTAAATTTGGTCTATCAATATCAATTTCAGATAATTTTTCATAATCAAGTTCTGTTCTTTTTAGCAAATCTGCCATTTTTATTCCTGTTGATATTTTACTTGAATTATATTTTTCTAGAAATTTGTTTATTTCTTCTGTTGGCTTTATTACCTCATTTTTGATTCTTTCTACTTCTTTTTCAATATTAGATTTTTTTACTAAAAATTTATTATATCTTTCTTCTGAAATTAATCCTACTTTTCGTCCTATTTCTGTAAGCCTTAAGTCTGCATTGTCTTGTCTTAGCAATAGTCTATATTCTGCTCTTGAAGTCATCATTCTATATGGTTCATTTGTGCCTTTCGTTACTATATCATCTATTAAAACTCCAATATATGCTTGTGACCTATCTAATATAACTGGTTCTTCATTTTTTATTTTTAGTGCTGCATTTATTCCTGCTATTAAACCTTGTGATGCGGCTTCTTCATATCCTGATGTTCCATTTATTTGTCCTGCAAAAAACATTCCTTCTATTTTTTTATGTTCTAATGACAATTTTAATTCCTGTGGGTCTATACAATCATATTCTATTGCATAAGCTGGTCTTGTAAATTCAACCTTCTCCATTCCTGGTATTGTTCTATACATTGCAATTTGCACATCTTCTGGTAGTGATGAACTCATACCTTGCACATACATTTCATCTGTATCTCTTCCTATTGGTTCTACAAATAACTGATGTCTTTCCTTATCTGCAAATCTTACTACTTTGTCCTCTATTGATGGACAATACCTTGGTCCTGTGCCATGTATTTTACCTGAGTATAAAGGAGATTTGTCTAAATTTTTTCTAATTATTTCATGAGTTTTTTCGTTTGTATAAGTTAAGTAACAAGGCATTTGATTTTCACATTTATCAAAATCATTTTCCAATGAAAAAGGTACTATCTTACTATCTCCTTCTTGTATTTCCATTTTATCTAGGTCTAAACTTCTTCTATTTACTCTAGCTGGAGTTCCTGTTTTAAATCTATTAATCTTTATTCCTAATTTTTTTAGTATTTCAGTTAGTTTATTTGCTGCAGCAACTCCATCAGGTCCACTTGAGTATGAAACATCTCCTATATGTATCATTCCACCTAAATATGTTCCTGTCGCTAGTATAACACAATCTACTTCATAAATTGCTCCTATATTTGTTTCTATTGATTTTACTTTATTATTTTCTACATTTATTTTTACTATTTCTGCTTGTTTTAAAAATAAATTTTCTTGTTTTTCTAAAGTATGCTTCATTTCTGCTTGATATTTTTTTCTATCTGCCTGTGCTCTTAAAGAATAAACTGCTGGTCCTTTTGATGTATTAAGCATTTTTAATTGAACAAAAGTCTTGTCAATATTTTTTCCCATTTCTCCACCTAAGCAATCTATCTCCCTTACTATATGTCCTTTTGAACTTCCTCCTATATGAGGATTACAAGGCATATTAGCAACTGCTTCTAAACTTATAGAAAATACAAGTGTTTTCATCCCCATTCTAGCTGAAGCTAGTCCAGCTTCACAACCAGCATGTCCTGCACCAATTACTGCTACATTATATTTCCCTGCATTATAGCTCATTTTTTATTTCCTTTCTATTATATTATTTTTTATTCGTTTTTTATGAAACACAAACTCATGTTTTTTTGATGTTATTTGTGAAACAAATCTCAAAAACAGCCTATTTTACTTATTTTCCTAAGCAAAACTTTTTAAAAATTTCATTAATAATATCTTCAGAAGCATTTTTTCCTGTTATCTCCCCTAATTCTTCTAGTGCTTGTTTTATTTGAATTGATGATATATCTATAGGCATATTATTTTTTATTGATGCTATCGCTTCTATTATACTTTCTTTTGCTTTTCTAATTTGATTTTTGTGTCTTTCATTTGTAATAACAATTTCATTACTATTATTAATATTAGATAAACTAAATAAATCTGCAATATTCTTATATAATTCCTCTAACCCCTCTTTTTTCAAGGCAGAGATTTTTACAATAGGCTTGCATAAGCTTTGTAATTTTTTTTCTAATTTTTTATTATTCTGTTTTATGTCAACCTTGTTTAAAACAATTAATGCATTTTTATCTTTAATCATATTTACAATTTCATTATCTTCTTCTGTAAAATCACTAGATGAATCAAATATTGCAATAATTAAGTCCGCTTCCTTTGCATAATTTTTGCTTTTTTCTACTCCTATTTGCTCTATTTTATTATCTGATTTCCTTACTCCTGCAGTGTCAATTAATTTTAATGTTAGGCCTTCAAGAGTAATATATTCTTCTATTGAATCTCTTGTAGTTCCTTCTATGTCGCTTACTATGGCTCTTTCTTCATTTAATATAGCATTAAGCAGAGATGACTTGCCCGCATTTGGCTTACCTAAAATTACAGTTTTTATTCCATCTTTTATTAATTTTCCTCTATCAAAACTTTTTTCTAAAGCTTCTAATAATTCTTTAATTTCCAGTAATTTTTTTAAAGCCTCACTATTTGTTATTTCTTCAATATCGTATTCTGGATAATCAACTATAACTTCTATATTTACCATTACATCTGTAATTTTGTTTTCTATTTCATTTATTTTCTTTGACAATTCTCCCTCTAAGCCTTTTATAGATTCTTTTGCTTCTTTATCAGATTTTGAATTAATTAAATCTATAATTGATTCAGCTTGTGCCAAGTCAATTCTTCCATTCAAAAAGGCTCTTTTAGTAAACTCACCAGGCTCTGCTAATTCTGCACCATTTTTTAAACAAATATTTAATATTTTTCTTTCTACTATCATTCCACCATGTGTATTTATTTCACACGAGTCTTCCATTGTATAGCTTTTTGGTGAAACAAAATATGAAACTAAAACTTCATCAATTATTTCATTATTTTCAGGATTTATTATATTTCCATATTTAATTGAATATCCATTAATTTTACTATTTTTATTTTTAGGAACAAATATTTTATTAATTATTTCAAAACTTTTTGGTCCTGAAATCCTTATTATTCCTATTCCTCCATTCCCTGCTGGCGTAGATATTGCAGCTATTGTGCTTTCCATACTTTTCTCCTTTATATAAATAATCTCCTTTATATAAATAAAAGCCAAAGTAAGACTGTTTAAAAAACTAATCTCGAACTTTGACTTCGATTTATTATTTAATTATTTTTTTATATCAACAACTAATTTTCTGTGTGGCTCTTCACCTATACTATATGTTGTAACTCCCCTACTATTTTGTAATTCTGTATGTATTATTTTTCTTTCATAAGCTGTCATTGGCTCAAGAACAACTTTCTTTTTAGTTCTTAATACTGTTCTTTCAAGCTTTTTAGCTAATTCTTTTAAAGTATTTTCTCTTTTTTGCTTATAATCACATATATCTAGTGAAACTCTAACTCTATCATCTGTGTGTTTATTGGCTATTGCAGAAATTATTGTTTGCAAAGAATTTACTACATCTCCCCTATATCCTATTAGTTTGCTAGAATCTTCACCTGTAATGCTGATTTCTACTAAATTATTATTTTTATTTATTTCATACTCAATTTTTCCAAATGCTGAAGAAAAACTATTTAAAAATACTGCTATATCTTCTTTTGCTTTATTATAATTTTCTTCGGTTAGCTCTTTTTCTTCTTTAATTATTGTTCTTGGTCTTTCAGTTTTAGATGTATCATTTTTAGATTTTTCAGCTAACTTTTCACTATTTTCTTTAACTGTTAATTCTACCTTAACAACTCTTGGTGAAAGAATACTATAAAAACTTCTTTTTTCTTCATTTTCTAATACTTTAACATCAACACAGTTACGAGAAACTCCAAGTTCTTTTAGTCCATTTTCTATTGCTTCGTTTGTAGTTTTTCCTTCTGAGATTATAGATTTCATTTTTATTCCTCCTTAAGCTTCTTCTTTTTCTTTAAATATCATATTAATTATAACTCTTTCAATTAATTGTAATGAATTACTTATAAACCAATATAATGAAAGTCCTAATGGAGCGATTATTGCTATTGCAATTGACATTATAGGCATCATATAATTCATGCTATTTGTCATTTGTTGCATACTTTCTAATTGTTCATCTGCTGATTCTTCCCCATCTTTTGAAACCTTTTTCTCTAATTTTTCTTCCTTCTTTTTGCCATTTGCTTGTGTTAATGCCATAGAGATTTTGATATTAATAAATGTTGTTAATATATATAATAATGGGATTATATAAACTTTAAAATCATTTAAATTTTGCATAGGTATTTTGCTTAAATCTAATCCTAAAAAGTTCATATTAATATTAACTCTATCATCTTGTTCTCTATATTTATTAATAATTTCTATTTCAACATAAGATGACCTTTGTCCATTATTTTCTTTCTTTAATTCTGTTTCAAAATGCTCTATTACACTTTCATTGTATTTCTGTTCAGCTGCGTTTTCTTCCGCATCTGCATCCTCTGGTGTTTGCACTGCAGAATTTTCATCTTGTATTGTTTCTGTTGTAACATTTTCTTCCTGTGTCGTTTCTGAAGTAATATTTTCTTCTCCTAAACTTTCCTCTGCTACTGTACCTTCTGCGAAGGCTACTTTATCAAGATTTTTCATATATGTTAAAGGTCTACTTACTAAATAAAATACAGATAAGAAAATTATTAATTGTAAAATTCCGCTTAAGCATCCTGAAAAAGGACTAATTTTTTCACTTTTATATAACTCTAAGGTTTCCCTATTTAATTTTTCTGGGTCATTTCTATATTTTAATTGAATATCTTGTAATTTTTTTTGAACTTTAGCTGTTTTTTTCATAGTTTTCTGTTGTTTTATTGTAAAAGGTATTAATACTAACCTTAATAAAACAGAAAATATAATTATTGCCCAGCCATAATTTTGCACAAAATTATAAATAAAATTAAGTACATAACCTAATAAGCTAGCTATAACTCCCATTAATATTCTCCTTTCACTTAAGTAAATCTACTCCACCTTTAGAAAATGGATTACATTTTAAAATTCTAATAATTCCTAAAAAAATTCCTTTTATACATCCATATTTCTCTATTGCCTGTTTCATATATTCTGAGCAACTAGGATAATACTTGCAATTAATCCCGTTTTTGCTCAAAACTGGAGATATTTTTTTTTGGTATAAATTAATTATTTTTATAAAGAACTTTTTCATTTTTAAATTCCTATTTTGGAAAATGCTTTTTTCATATCATCATAAATAACATGATAAGATAAATTTTCTATATTTTCTTTTTTATTCCATATAAAAACTAAGTCATGTCCTTTTTTTGTGCCCTTTTCTAATTCTTGATAAACTGCCCTTATTTTTCGTTTTATGGAATTTCTTTTTACAGCATTGCACAATTTTGTACTAATGGCTATTCCTAGCCTATTATAATCATAATTATTTTTTAAATCATATAATATTATTTGTTTTCCTATGTAGTACTTTCCTTTATTAAAAACATTTTTAAACTCATAATTCATTTTTAAAGTTTTTATTTTTTTCATATATATACCTTAAAAAAGGTCACCCTATTTTTGTGACCTCTATTTTTTTACGCACTAAGCTTTTTTCTACCTTTACTGCGTCTTGCTTTTATTACATTTCTTCCTTGTTTTGTTGACATTCTCTTTAAAAATCCATGTTCTTTTTGTCTTTGTCTCTTTTTTGGTTGATATGTCCTTTTCATTATTTTGCACCTCCATTTTCTATCGCTAAATTAATTCAATCGTAGTTAATATTATATACCATTTTCTTCAATTATGTCAATAGATTTAAATAAAAAATTATTATTTTATTATTTTATTTTTTTATTTTTCTTGACTATTTATTACAATTTTTGATATGATATATTGGAAATAAAAGATACTAAAGAAAATGTTATTTAAAATTATTTCCACAATCTTTTGATAAATTGTGGATATTAAATAACTTTTTTTATTTTATTGATATAACAAAAGGGGAAATATAATGTCTAATGAATCTGTACAAGAGCTTTGGAATAGAGCTAAAGAATTATTAAAGGAAGAAACAACTGTAATAACTTACGAAACATGGATTCAACCTTTAGAAATAAAAAGTATTAATGATAACATTATTATTTTATTAGCTACAAATTCATTCCAAAGAGATACTGTTGAATCTAGATATCTTGATTTATTAACTAATACATTTAATTTTATAACAAACAAAAAATGCAAAGTTTTTATAAAATTAGATACAGATGAAACAGATAGCCTAATTCAAATGCCTAGAATAGGGAATAATAAGGTATTAATTAATTCAGGTTTAAATCCTAGATATACATTTAATACATTTGTTGTTGGAAATAATAATAAATTTGCTCAAGCTGCTGCAATGGGTGTTGCTGAAAATCCTGGCTCAATATACAATCCATTTTTTATATATGGGGGAGTAGGGCTTGGAAAAACTCACCTTATGCACTCAATTGGTAATCAAATATTAGAAAATAATCCAAATTCAAATATATTATATGTAACTTCTGAAACTTTTACTAATCAATTAATTAATGCACTAAAAGACCAATCAACAGAAAAATTTAGAGAAAAATATAGAAACATTGATGTTTTACTTATTGATGATATTCAATTTATAGCAAACAAAAAAAGTACACAAGAAGAATTTTTCCATACATTTAATACTTTATATGAGTCTGGAAAACAAATTGTACTTTCAAGTGATAAGCCTCCAAAGGATATTGAATTATTAGAAGATAGATTAAAATCCAGATTTGAATGGGGATTAATTGCAGATATATCTAATCCAGATTACGAAACTCGTTTAGCAATTTTAAGAAAGAAAACACAACTTGACAACATTATTATTGATGATGAAATTCTTTCAACAATTGCAACTAGAGTTGATTCAAATATTAGGGAGTTGGAGGGGACACTTAATAAATTAATTGCTAAAGCTTCTTTAACTACAAGTCCTATAACAATGGAAATGACTGAAAAAGCTATTAATGACATTGTTTCACTTCAAGATAAAGTTATTTCCACAGAGTACATACAAGAAGTTGTTGGAAAATATTTTGATATTTCACCACAAGATTTAAAAGGTTCTAAAAGGTCTAACGATGTAACATTTCCTAGACAAATTGCAATGTACTTATGTAGAAATGTTGCTCAAATGTCTCTACCACAGATAGGCAATGACTTTGGAAAAAGAGACCATACAACTGTAATGCATGCATGTAATAAAATTGAAAAAGAAATAAAAACAAATTCAAATACCAAGCTAATTGTGGAAAGTGTGAAAAAAATACTACTTTCGAGCAATTAACCTAAATATCAACAAAAACTGTTTATTAATGAAATGTGCGTTTGTAAAATTTTTGTTTGATATTAAAAAGCCAAGTTCTTCTTACGGAACAGCTACAAAAGTTATCAACAGGGTACCTGTGGAAAACCTGTTGATAACATGTGGATAACTCAAAATGTGGATAAGTTTTTGAATTGTGTGGATAAAATTAAAAGTTTTCCACAGAGTTATCAACATCGATTTCCGTAGGCATTTAAGCATTTGAATGGGTTTTCCACATAATCCACAGCACCTACTACTACTACTACTATATATATTTATATTATATTAATAAGAAAGGAAAAAAAATTATGAAATTTATTTGTGACAAAGAAAAAATGATTAAAGCTATTAATTCCGTAACAAAAGCTGTTGCTATTAGAACAACAATGCCAGTATTAGAAGGAATACTTATTCAAACAAATGATAATGAAATAAAATTTACTTGTTATGACCAAGAACTAGGAATAGAATATATAGTTCAAGACTGTAAAGTAGATGAACAAGGAGCAACAGTTGTAAATGCAACAATGTTTAGTGAAATTATTAGAAAATTACCTGACACAGATATTAGTATAGAAGTAAATGAAAAAAATCTTTTAGTAATAGAATGTGAAGGTTCTTTATATAAGTTAGCTACAATGAATCCAGAAGAATTTCCTGAATTACCAGAAATAAATGTTGAAAATTCAATAGATATTGAACAAAATATTTTAAAAGACATGATTAGAAAAACAATATTTGCAATAAGTACAGAAGAAAATAGACCAATTTTTACAGGATGTTTATTCGAAGTAAAAAATAATAAATTAAATATAGTAGCTGTAGATGGATTTAGATTAGCTTGGAAAAATAAATTTTTACAAACAAAAACAAATGATTTTACTGCAGTAATTCCAGGAAGGTCATTATCTGAAATTAATAAAATATTATTAGATTCATTTGATATAATTAAAATTGGAATTTCTAAAAATCAAGCTTTATTTGAATTAGAAAATTGTAAAATAGTAACTAGATTATTAGATGGAGAATTTTTAAATTATTCAAGTGTTATTCCAGAAAAATGGGAAACTAGAATAAGAGTAAATAGAAGTGTATTAGCAAATTGTTTTGAAAGAATTAGTTTAATCTCATCTTCAAGCATTGAAAAAGAAAAGAAATATCCAGTAAAAGTTACAGTTGATATTGGAAAAATAACTATATCATGCACAAATCAAACTGGAGATGCAAAAGAAGAATTATTTGTTACTACAGAAGGAAAGAATTTAGAAGCAGGATTTAATCCAAAATATTTCTTAGATGTATTTAGAAATATAGATGATGAAGAAGTATATATCGACTTTGGAACAAGTATTTCTCCATGTATAATTAGAAGCGTTGAAGAAGAAGGCGATTATAGATACATGATACTACCAGTTAGATTAAAAAATTAAGATACGATATCCACATTCTGTTTGCAGAATGTGGATAAATTGGAGATAAAATGTATTTAAAAAATATAGAAATACAGAATTTTAGAAACTATGAAAATCAAAAAATTGAGTTAGGAAAAAATATAAATATTTTTTATGGTGATAATGCTCAAGGTAAAACTAATATTTTAGAAGCAGTATTTTTGTGCGCTTTTGGAAAATCTTTTAGAACTAATAAAGAAAAAGAAATGATAAAAAAAGGCGAAGATTTTTCTAACATAGAAATTAATTATGAAAAAAAAGATAGGGATGGAAATATTAAATTTAAAATTAGTGATAAAAAATTAGTTTTTAATAATGATATTAAATTAAAAAAATTAAGTGAATTATTAGGAAATATTAATTTAGTTATTTTTACACCTGATGATATTAATATTTTAAAAGAAGGTCCAGCAGGCAGAAGAAAATTTTTAGATATGATGATAAGTCAGCTAAGACCTAGATATATTCAAAGCTTAAATACATATTTAAAAATTTTAGAGCAAAGAAATAATTATTTAAAGCAAAGAATTAATAATGAAGAAATGCTTGAAATTTGGAATGAAAAGTTAGCAGAAATGCGGAGAAATTATTTATAAATATAGAAAAGAATATATAGAAAAATTAAAAGAAAAAATAGAGGATATTCATTCTGAAATAACAAATGAAAATATTAAAATTGAGTATATATCAGATTGTGTAAGTAAAGAAGCTATTTTAAAAAAATTAGAAAAAAATAAAGAAATAGATAAAATAAAAGGTTTTACATCTTGTGGAATACATAGAGATGATTTTAAAATATTTATAAATGGGGAAGATGTAAGTATTTTTGGCTCACAAGGTCAAACAAGAACAGCAATTTTATCATTAAAATTATCAGAATTAAAAGTAATTTATGATGAAATTGGAGAATATCCAATATTGCTATTAGACGATTTTATGTCAGAGCTAGATGAAAAAAGAATTTCAAAGTTTTTATCTAATATAAATGACATTCAAGTTTTAGTTACATGTACGAAAAATCTTGAGATAAATAATAGTATATCTTTCAATGTAATTAACGGAAAAATTAAAACTTAACACTTGACAAATTTTAAAAATAAAAATAAACTTATATGGTAGGTAATACTTGTATTACTTATTGTTAGAGTATTTTATACTTGGAGGAAATAATGGAAAAATATAATCACGAATATAGTGCTAATCAAATACAAGTTTTAGAGGGATTAGAGGCAGTTAGAAAAAGACCTGGTATGTATATAGGAAGTGTTTCTATTAGAGGTTTACATCACTTAGTATACGAAATTGTAGATAACTGTGTTGATGAGGCTTTAGCAGGATATTGTACAGCAATAGAAATAAAAATAGAGCCTGGAAATATTATTTCAGTTGAAGATAATGGTAGAGGAATTCCTATAGATATACATCCTAAAACTCACATTTCCGCTGCTGAAACAGTTTATACTGTTTTACATGCTGGGGGAAAGTTTGGTGGAGATAGTGGTTACAAAGTATCAGGAGGTCTTCATGGAGTTGGTGCATCTGTTGTAAATGCATTATCAGAATGGGTTGAAGTGCTTATACAAAGAGATGGCGGATTATATCAAATGAAATTTGAAAGAGGAAAGACTGTTCAAAAATTAACTAAAATAGGAGATTCTAATAAAACCGGAACAAAGGTAAGATTTTTTGCAGATGGTACAATATTTGAAACACTAAATTACGATTATGAAATTCTAGAAGATAGATTTAGAGAAATAGCATTCTTAACAAAAGGACTAAAAATAAGTATTGAAGATTTAAGAGAAGAAACACCTAAAAAAGCAGAATTTTGCTATGAAGGAGGATTAAGGTCTTTTGTAGAATTTTTAAATAAAAATAAAGAAAAGATAAATCCTGAACCAATTTATTTAGAAAAAGATAATGGGGAAGTACCAGTTGAAGTTTCTTTACAATATACTACTGCATATACTGAAAGTATATATTCATTTGTAAATAATATTAACACTATTGAAGGTGGAACACACCTAGAAGGATTTAAAAGAGCATTAACTAAGGTATTTAATGATTATGCAAGAAATCATGCAATACTAAAAGAAAAAGACCCTAATTTGCAAGGAGAAGATATTAGAGAAGGATTAACTGCTGTTATTTCAGTAAAAGTAAAAGACCCTCAATTTGAAGGACAAACTAAAACAAAATTAGGAAACAGTGTAGTTGCAGGATTAGTTCAATCAATAGTTGTTGATGGATTGTCAACATATTTAGAGGAAAATCCATCTGTTGCTAAAGCTATACTAGAAAAATGTGTAAGTGCGTTTAGAGCAAGGGAAGCTGCAAGAAAAGCAAGAGAACTAGTTAGAAAAAAGAATTCTCTAGAAGTAACTACATTACCTGGAAAATTAGCTGATTGTAGTAGTAAAAACGCAGATGAATGCGAAGTATATATCGTTGAGGGAGACTCAGCAGGAGGAAGTGCTAAGCAAGGTAGAGATAGAAGGACACAAGCAATATTGCCTTTATGGGGAAAAATGCTTAATGTTGAAAAATCAAGAGCAGATAAAATATATAACAATGATAAATTAAAGCCAGTTATTCAAGCTATTGGTGCTGGAATAGGCGCAGACTTTGATGTAGAAAAAATTAGATATGGAAAAGTAGTAATAATGGCAGATGCTGATGTTGATGGTGCACATATTAGAACTCTACTTTTAACATTCTTCTTTAGATATATGAGACCATTAATTGAACAAGGACATGTATTTTTAGCACAGCCACCACTTTATAAAGTTTCAAAAAAAGGAATTAAAGATATATATTGTTATACAGATGAAGAACTTGAAGAACAACTTAATAAAGTAGGAAGGGACAATGTTTCTATCCAAAGATATAAAGGTCTTGGTGAAATGAACCCAGAACAACTTTGGGAAACCACTATGGACCCAGCAAATAGAATTTTTGTTAAAGTTACAATGGATGATGCAATGAAGGCAGATGAAATCTTTACAGTGCTAATGGGAGATGAAATTGAGCCAAGAAGAGAGTTTATAGAAAAGAATGCTAAGTTTGTTAAGAACTTAGATATATAAGAGATGAAAATGATATATATTTAAAACTTATATATATAAATAAAAACTAAATAAATAAAATTAAAAGATGCTTTATGGAAAAATAAGGCATCTTTTTTGTAAAAAACTATTGACAAATTTTGGTAAATAATGTAAAATAAAAATCAAGAAAGGAGAAAAATGAAAATTGAACAAATAAAATCTGTTCAAAATTGGTTGCCCTTTGAAGAAATTTTAGATAAAGGAATTATAAAAATGAAAGATTCTTCCTACATTAAAATCTTAAGTATTAACCCAATAAACTATGTCCTAAAATCTACTTTAGAAAAAGAGGCAATATTAAATTCTTATAAAAATATATTTAAAAGTTGTAATTTTAATTTACAAATTTTTATTCAGAGCAAAAAAGAGGATTTAAGAAATCATATAAAAATAATAAAAGATAAAAATTTATATCCAGAAATAAATGAAAAATATATCCAATACATAAATAATTTTGTGAAAAACAAAAGGTCCTCAAATAAGAAATTTTTTATTATAATAAAGAATGCCCCATCTGAAGATAATCAAGCTGTTATATTGCAGAATTTAGAAAACAACTATTTAAAATTAAAAGATTTATTTGGGAGATGTGGAAATTTAGTTTCTGAATATACAGAAGAAGATAAAATAATAGAGATATTATACTCGTTATTCAATTCAAATAAAGTTTAAAAAACTAAAGAGGTGATATTTATTAAAGAAGATTTCGTAGGAGGAACATTTAATTTAAAGGATTATTTAAGCCCTTCTTATATAAGCTTAAATAATCCTAAATATATAGAAATTGATGGTATTTATTATTCAAGTTTGCTAGTAGTAAATTATATAAGGGAGCAAAATGATTTAATTTTTCAAAACATAATAGATACTGATGAAAATATATATATTTCAATTTATTACGAAAAACAAGACACATACAAAGTTATAAAAGATTTAACTTATAATATTGGAAATGTAGGAGTTGATTTAGAGAAAATAGGAAAAGCAAGGCAAGATTATGAAATTGCAGCATTTACATATAATGATGCAAAATACATAAGGCGAGAATTACAAATCAATAACGAAGAATTGTTATTTTTCTACACATATATAACTACTTTTTCTGATAATAAAAAAGAATTAGAAAATAAAATAAATAAAATTGAAGGAATGCTGAGAAGTAAGGGAATGCAATCTAAAAGAGCATATTTTAGGCAAGAGCAAACTCTAAAAACAAATCTCCCATTTATGATTAATGATAATGAAGTAAAAGAAGTTACTAAAAGAAACATACTTACTAATTCAATTCCAGCAACTTATCCTTTTTTATCATCATCAATTTTTGATGAAAATGGAGTGTTTATTGGTACTAATATAAACAATAATTCACTCATATTTATAGACAAATATAATAGGGATAAGTACAAAAATTCTAATTTATGTATTTTTGGTACAAGTGGTTCAGGAAAATCTTATTTTACAAAATTAATGATTTTAAGGAACAGTTTATTTGGATTAGAACAATATGTAATAGACCCAGATAGAGAATATGATAGTTTAGCCAAAACATTAAATGCATCTATAATAAAAATTGGACCAAGTTCACATACATATATTAATTTATTTGACATTAGAAAAGAAAGTTTAGAAGAGGAACAAAAAGGATATTTGTCTACAAAAATTAATAAAATCATTGGATTTTTTAACTTAATATTTGGAAATTTGGATGAAAAAGATAGGGCAGTTTTGGAAGAAAAAATAATATTGACCTACAAAAATAAAGGAATAACATTTGATGACAAATCATTATACAAAAATGGAAAGTTTAAAACAAGTGAAGATATGCCAACTTTAATAGATTTGTATAAAAAGCTTGAAGGAAGCATGAAAATTAAATTAAGACCATTTGTAGAGGGCTCTTTAGATTTCTTTAGCCAAAAGACCAATGTAAAGTTAGATAACAAGCTAATAATAGCTGATATATATGACTTGGGCGAAGAAAATCTTAAATTTGGACTATTTTTATTTGTCGAACTTTTTTGGGACAAAATAAAAAGGGATAGAACAACTCATAAATCTATATATTTAGATGAGATATGGCAACTTATTGGTGTTACCTCAAATAAAGAAGTTGCAAGTTTTATATACAAAATTTTTAAAACTATTAGAAAATATGGTGGAAGTGCGGTTGCAATAACACAAGATGTTTCAGATTTATTTAGTTTAGAAAATGGAGTATATGGAAGAAGTATATTAAATAACTCAGAAATAAAAGTATTCTTTAATTTGGAAGAAGAAAATTTAAAAGTTTTAGAGAAGAATTTAAATATTTCAGAAAAAGAAAAAATTGAAATAAATTCATTAAGAAGGGGAGAATGTGTAATGTTTGTAGGAAAAGAGCACATTTTAGTAAAAATAGAATCAGCAGATTTTGAAAAAGAAATTATTGGAGGTGTTAGAAATTAAAAGAATAATTACTGCGATTGGAAATCCTGAATTAAATAAAGAATTAAGAATAAAAGATATAAATGTTTTGTGTGGAGACATTTTATATAAAGAAGGAATTATAGAGTTTTTAGAAAAAAATAATGATATAGATTTTATAATAATAAATGAAAATTTATCTGGTAATATCAGCATAGAAAACTTAGTTCAGCAAATAAAAGAAATAAATAAAAACATTAAAATTATATTAATCACTAAAAATCTAAATAGTGAAATTAAAGTTTTTAGAAAAATAGAAAATGCTGAAAGTAAAAAAATAATTGATATTATAATAAATAAAAAAAGCTATTATGATATGAAAACTATACCTATTAACAATTTTTTTAATGAAGAAACAAAAGACGGAAAAATTATTAGCATATTAGGTCCAAATGGAATTGGAAAAAGTATTTTTTCAATTATATTTTCTAATAGCTTAAAAGATAAAGAAGTATTAATAGTAGATTTTGATTTCTTTAACAAAAATTTAATTAATTTATTGGGAGTAAAAAATAGAAATTTACAAAACAGAAAAGATGCGAACTCATATTTTGAAAATTTTGATATAAATGACTTTATAGTGAAAATTGAAAACAATATAGATTACTTGCTTAGCATAAATTTGCTATACAATAGCGAAATACAGGCCAGTAGCAAAAGCATAAGAAATATGATAAATAGGCTAAAATCAAAATATGATTATATAATTGTTGATACAATGACAGAAGGACTAATAGAGTACACTAAAGAAATATTAAAAATAACAGATGAAATTGTGTTTATTTCTGGAGCAAATTTATTAGAAATAAAAAAAGCACAAAGACTTTTAGACATATACACAAATGAATGGGATATACCAAAAGAAATGATAAAAATTATTTTTAATAAATATACAAAACAATCACTAGACGACAGTGTGCTAAGAGAAATATTTAGAAATTATGAAATACTAGGAAAAATTAAATTAAGCGATTATTATGACTTGGCTATAAATAAGAATATAGCAAAACAAAAAAACATACAAAAAGATATTGCTCACATAGGAAAAAAGATTGTAAAAATAAAAGTGTTAAGAAAAAATAAAAAATGAAAGGATTATTTTAATGGAATTAGCATTAGAAAATAATATACAAAATCAAATTGTAAATCAAAATGAACAAAATAGTTTTCTAGAAAGTACACTAGGAAAAGTAATAAATCTAGGATTAGATGCAGGAATAAGAGCTCTATTACCTAATATGATTGAGGACCAAGTAATAAATATAAAAGACGAAATATTAAACAATGGCTTTAAATCAGGAGTAAAAAAAGCAATTAGTTCAGCAATAGACTTAGGAAAAAGTGCAATAGGAATGGTAACAGGAAAGTTTGAAAATATTGAACAAGCAAGAACAGTAGTAAAATCGGGAGGTTTAATAGATAGTGTATCAGACTTGTTAGATAAAGGAATAAACTCTATATATAATTCAGGAAAAATATCATATAACACTGCATCTTTAATAAAAGGTGGAAAGAATGTAATACTTGACACAATAAACGATAATATAGAAAAAAGTTTTGATAGTCAAATTAATTCATTAGAGAAAATTGGAAAATATACTTCAAACTGGAAAAATTATTATCAAGAACAAGACTTTGACGGCATGGAAAGGGAATATAAAAAAATAAAAAGTACAATATCAGAAGTGTTACCAATTGAAAACACAATTAAAGAAGCTAGAGTAGTTGAAAACTTGCATCAGCTAATAAAAAATAGAGGAAAAGATTTTAATTTAAGTGAAGAAGAAATCGAACTTGCAAATAAGTTAATTGCGTAAAAAAAAACACAATTTTTTTCTTGCTTTTTTAAGCTCTTTTTAGTATAATGATAGAGTAAAATAAGCTAAGAAAGAGGTATGTAAATGGACGAAAATGAAGGAATGCAAAATACAGAAGGAAGAATAATAAACAGAGACATTAATGAAGAAATGAAAACAGCCTACATTGACTATGCAATGAGCGTTATTGTGCAAAGAGCACTTCCAGATGTAAGAGATGGTTTAAAGCCTGTTCATAGAAGAATTTTATATACTATGTATGAAGACGGTTTAACTCATGATAAGCCTTATAGAAAATCAGCTACAACCGTCGGAGATGTTTTGGGTAGATATCATCCACATGGAGACTCATCAGTTTATGACGCAATGGTAAGATTAGCGCAAGATTTCTCACTTAGATATCCATTAATTGATGGACATGGAAATTTTGGTTCTATTGATGGAGATGGTGCAGCAGCATATCGTTATACTGAAGCAAGAATGGCAAAAATTGCAGAAACAATGCTTACTGATATTGAAAAAAATACAGTAGATTTTATGCCAAACTTTGATGGTATAAGACAAGAGCCTACAGTTTTACCAGCTAAATTACCAGCATTACTTGTAAATGGTTCTTCAGGAATTGCAGTTGGAATGGCAACAAATATACCACCACACAATTTAACAGAAATACTAGATGCCATAGTAAAAATGGTAGAATATAAAGAAAATTCTGAAGAAATACCAGATGAAGAACTTTTAAAAATAGTTAAAGGTCCAGATTTCCCAACAGGTGCAACTATTTTAGGAAGGGAAGGAATTAAGCAAGCTTATTTAACAGGTAAAGGTAAAATAACATTAAGAGCAGAAGCAGAAATTGAAGAAATGGCTGGAAATAGACAAAAAATAGTTGTTACTTCTTTACCATATCAAGTAAACAAAGCTAAATTAATAATAGATATAAATCAATTAGCTAGGGACAAGAAAATTGAGGGAATTTCAGAAGTTAGAGACGAATCAGATAGAGAAGAAAAAGTTAGAGTAGTAATTGAATTAAAGAGAGATGTTAATGCAAAAGTTATTTTAAATAAATTATTCAAATATACTCAGATGCAAGACTCTTTTGGAATTATAATGCTTGCTTTAGTAAATGGAGTTCCAAAAATATTAACTTTAAGAGAATGTTTGGATAATTATATCGAGCATAGAAAAATAGTAGTAGTTCGTAGAACTAAATTTGATTTAGACAAAGCATTAGCAAGAGCACACATATTAGAAGGTTTAAGAATTGCTATTGATAACATCGACGAAGTTATAAAAATAATCAGAAATTCTTATGATGATCCAAAAGAACAATTAATGCAAAGATTTGGATTAGATGATATACAAGCTCAATCAATTCTTGACATGAGATTAAAAACTTTATCAGGATTGCAAAGAGAAAAAATAGAAGAAGAATATCAAGAATTAATGAAACTTATAGCTCATTTAAGAGAAATTTTAGCAGATGACAAGTTAGTTGATGAAATCGTCAAAGAAGAAGCTTTAGAAATGAAAGAAAAATATGGAGACGATAGAAAAACTAAGATTGTCGCTTCAGAGGAAGAATTTATTGAAGAAGACTTAATAGAAGAAGAGCAAACTGTAATAGCACTTACTCATTTTGGTTATATTAAGAGAATGCCATTAGATACATACAAGAGCCAAAGGAGAGGTGGTAAAGGAATTACAGGAATTACTACAAGAGAGGAAGATTTTGTAAAACAAATATTTACAGCTTCTACACATGATATAGTTTTGTTCTTTACCAATAAAGGAAAACTTTATAAACTAAGAGGATATGAAATTCCTGAAGCGGGAAGAACTACTAGAGGAACAGCAATAGTAAACTTATTATCTTTAAGTGGTGGAGAAAAAATTACAGCAGTAATTCCAATAAAGGAATTTAATGAAAATCAATTCTTATTAATGGCAACTAAAAAAGGACTAATAAAGAAAACGCCTTTGAAAGAATATGATTCTGGAAAGAAAACAGGATTAATTTCTATTAATATAAAAGAAGACGATGAACTAATTGATGTTAGATTATCTGATGGAAATAACAACATAGTAATGGTAACAAAAATGGGTATGAGTATAACATATAGTGAAAAAGATGTAAGACCAGTAGGAAGAAGCGCCCAAGGTGTTATTGGTATGAGATTAGATAATGATGACGATGTAATAGGAATGGAAACAATAAATGAAACAAACAAAGAAACTTTATTAGCAATTACTGAAAATGGATTTGGAAAGAGAACAGAATTAGAAGAATATAGAGTACAAACTAGAGGAGGAAAAGGTGTAATAACATATAAAATAACTCCAAAAACAGGTAATATAGTTGGAATCAGAATTGCAGATGAAGAAGATGATATATTAATGATAACAGACAAAGGCACAGTTATTAGAATAAAAGCTAAGGAAATAAGTGTATTAGGTAGAAATACTCAAGGTGTTACATTAATGAGAACTTCTGATGGTGGAAAAGTAGTAAGCATTGAAAAAGTACCAGAAGAAGAACAAAAAGATGAAGCACAAACTGAAGAAGATAAACAATAAAATGTAAAAAGTCCACAAAGTTTGTGGACTTTTTTGACTAATTTGCAGTAGAAAGTATGACTTTTTTGCAGTGAATGTAACGACTAATTTGCAATAAAAGCTTGACTAATTTGCAATGAAACTATTGACTTTTTTGCAATGAATTAAAAAACAAAAGAAGGAGAATTTTAAATTGTATAGGAGATATTTATATTGAAACAAACCGAAAAACTAAAAACAATTGGGCTTATCATAACAATATTAATTATATTTTTGTTAATTATATATATTTTTATATTAAAAAACTTTGGGAAAACAGATAATGATTATAAACAATTGGGATTAGATTTAGAAGTATACAATATTGATAATTGCACAATATATGATAAAGATATTTTTGGAATATATAAAGTTTATAAATTAAATATGTTTGGAGAAGAAGATATAATTAGAAATATGTTAGAAAACAACAAGAGTTGGAGCAAAGAAAAATTTTATGAATATATAATGATGAGATTTTATGAAGAAAAAGAAGATAGATATATAGAACTTGATAGAGAAGATTTATATTATTACCATAAAAATAGTATATATGCCATTTTTGATATAAAAAATGCAAAACTCTATTATTCAAAAAATTATATTTTGAGTACATATAACAATTATGATAATATTTTAGGAATAAAAATAGATAATTACAGAACTAGAGAAATTTATGATGTAAGAGGAGGAATACAAAATGATGGAAGAGACTATTATGTATATGAATTTAACAAGGAAAAAGGTGCAGAAATAGTAAGACTACTAGAACAAAACTCAAAATGGACTAAAAATAAGTTGGAAGATGATATATTAAATGATTTTGAGTATAATAATGAAGTTTTTTCAATAAAAGAAGGGTACTATTACTATGAAAAATTATGTAGGACAAGTGATGAAAATAAAAAAAGAAATTTTAAAGAAGGCGATGCAACTGGATGTGAGATAGGAATATATGACATCGAAAAAAATACTTTATATTATTATTGGGAGAGTATATAATATTTGCAAATTAAAAAGTTTAATATAAAAAAACACCGCTATTTAAATTCTAACACAAAATGTTTTTGTGTGGATACTAAATAGAGGTGTTTTTATGGATATAATTTTTCAGCTTAACTAGAAACTAATTATATTTTTATTTTTTTCTTCATTCTGATATCATCACCGAAAAAATAACATGCATTGTAATTACCAATTATTCTTGAAACAATCCTTTCTTCATATAAATCATATAAGTCTTGCAAAGATAAATTAGTAGAGATAATTGTTTTAGTAACTTTATTATCTTGATTAAGCAAACGAGTATTAATAATGTTAAATAGTTCTGTAATTTTAATTGGACTTTTAGTTTCAGTTCCTAAATCATCAATAATAAGTAAATCAACGCTATTAATAGCAGAGCAAATATTATTATCAGTTTTTCCAAATTTATAATCAATTATATTATCTAGCATAATAGGAGCTGTTTGATATAAAACAGTTTTTCCTTTAGCGATTAGCTCATTGGCAATGCATGAAGAAAGAAATGTTTTTCCAAGTCCAGGGCTACCACAAAAAAGTAAATTACTTTGAGTAGGACTATCAAAATTATTTATAAATTCATCACACATATTTTTTATAGAGATGATATTTTCTCTAGGAGAAACAGTTTTTCCATACTTTTCTTCATCGACTATATCAGAATAGCAGTTAAGCTTAAAATTTTTAAAAGTTTGATTTTTTAAGTCATAAATATTAGCATTATTATATTCTAAATTATAAAGTTCTTGTTTAATACAATTACAAAGAATATTACCATTATCACCTTTAACATAACCAGTATCATTGCATTTTTTACATTCAAACTTTGGCTCTAAATCTGATGCAGAAAGGCCATTTTGTTTTAATAAATTTAATCTTTGTTTACGCATTGCATTGATTTCTTGCTTAAGTTTATTAATGGAACTTTTATTATCTTTTGTTGTAAGTATTGCTTTAATAGATTTTATTGATAGAGTATTTATGTCATTATCTATTTTTTCAAGTTCTGGAATTCTATCATAAATCTCATACTTTTTTTGTCTTGCGATTGAAATTGCATTATTTCTCTTTTGGTCATATTTGATTAAAAGAGATTTTAAATTATCAGTATTCAATAAATCACCACCTTAGATATTACTATAAAAACTATTTAAATCTTTGTAAGTTCTTTGAGTAAAACTTGAAGACTTTTTCTTAGTATCATCATTTTTTTGAACAGGCTTATTTTTTTGATTTTCCATATATACTAAAATTTTATCAGCAGACTTAAATCCTCTTTCATGCCAATCAGAAATTATTTTGTCAAGGTATTCAAAACTTGGGTTAAACTTAGAAGTAGTCTTTTTTAATGCTATTTCGATAATATCCATATCATACCCGAAAGTTATATTCCATTTTGTAATATAAGCTTCTTCATACTCAGACAAATTTCTAGACAATCTAAGTTTCTTTTTTATTGCATTTGATATACTTTTAACTTTTTCTTGTTTTTGATAATATAAATCTAAGTCGCTAAAAGTTTTGATTTTATTTTTATTCCAAGCTTCAGCAACAGTAGAAATATAAGACCTATGTAGAGCAGATTTATTAAAACAATATCTAAAAAGAGCAATCATAACTTCTTCATCAAAACCATATTTTTTAAACCAAAGGTCAATATCACCATACCAAGATGGAGACATAACGCCTTGAAAAAACTCGTTGTTAATTGTGTCAATTGCAGTAGCACGACTTTTACTTTCAGCAACCTTTTTAATATCAGTTGCAGACATTGTAACCTTTGGCTTGTAAACTTTGTTAAGCTCTAATTCTTGCAAATTAGTAACTATGAAGCCTTGATTTTTTCTAATAAGAAGGCCAATATCTTCCCAATATTTTATGGCATCTTGTATTGTTTTAAGAGGAAGTTCTAGCTTCTTTGACAAGTCATTAATTTTTATATCTTTATTATATTTTGATAAAAAAAGTAAATACAAATATACTTTAACAAAATCACCATTAGCTTGTGAAAGATATTCAGTAAAAAAAACATCTGGTACAGTAGTTTGTGAAAATATTAAAGATGTATCATTTTGCTCTAATTTCATATTATAAATTCCTTCTTTTAAATATCTCTTATATCGCAGATTATATCATCATAAGTCGATTTTTACAACTATTTGTATAAATAAATTTTAGGTTTGAGAAAATACTTAATAATGTAATATAAAGAGTATAATATATTTTCATGATTAAATCCTATAATGCTAAACAAGAGAATGGGAAAGTAAAAAACGACAATAAATATAATTTTCAAATTCATAGAATTGAAAATAGTATTAAAAATTGCAAACACAATAAGAAAATATATTACATTAAAGATTGCAGTAGGGTAATCAAGTACACCCAAAATTTTATTTTTAAAATTATAATTAGTTGGAAATATGTATTTCATAAAAAATCCTTTCAAATATTATTTTTTAAATATAGACATCATATTGTTAAAGTTTCCAGAAAGTTCTACACTAAGACCTCCAAACATTTCTCTTATGTAACTATTTATTTTAGTAAGTAAAAAAATTCCAGATACAATCAGTATTTTATTAGAATCATCAATAGAAAATATAATCATAATAACTAATGGAACAAAAGATTGTATTATAAGTAAAGAAAATAGACATCTGGACCATGAACGGAAAACCCAAGAAGTTGAGGAATTAATAAGGCTAAGAAAAGCAAAAGGTGAAAATAAAATCAAAACTTGCAATAAAACATTTCTTATAGAATAAGTAAAAGTCAAATTTACAAAGCCAACACTAATAAAACTTCTTAAAATTCCGTCAAGTGAGAATACATTAAAATCACTAGTAGAAATAGATTTGTTAATACTAGAAATAAGATTTGAAAAACTTATTTCTGTACCAACAATATTTTTGCCTATTTCTTGGATAGAAGCAGAAATGAGGTAATTTATATTTAACACTTGCTCAACAATAAAGTAAGAAAAATTTACTATAATAGTAAAAATAAATAACTTAAACAAAAATTGAAAAGGTTTTTCTATATGAGTATCGGTATAATGAGCAAAAAATAAACGAAAGCAATAATAAATAGATAAACCAAAAAGCAAAGCATCAGTTAAATAAATTAATCCATTTTTCCCATTATTACCTAAAAGTTTTTCAAAAAACGAATTAGAAATAAGGCTTTTATCAACGAAAACTATATTATCTAAATTAGTATAAATGCTATTATCAATAGAAGTAAAAAGATTATTGAATATAGTATTAATCGTTTCAATGATAAGTTGAATAATTTGCGATTTGTCCAAAATAAATCCTTAAATCAAAGACTTAATTGCTTGTAAAATTAAATCGAGAGCAAGTAAAAATCCATAAGAAAATAGTGAACCTCGAATAATCTTTTTAGCAGTTCTTATTTTCTCCTCATCACCAAAACTAAACTTTTTCATAAAAACACCCACACCAACTGCCACCGCAGCAGCAGGAGTAGCTAACTTCAAAAACCAATCTTCAATATCTTCAAAAGCATTTGTAAGAGTAGAAACAATTTTTGGAGTAGCAGCCAAAGAAATATTTTCAAAAGAAAAGATAATAATCATAACTAAAACTAAACAACAAAATAATTTGTAAATCTTCAAAATAACCTCCTTATGAAATAGATTTAAAATAGGGTATCATATTTAATTTTTTAGGCTTTATTATCTTATCTCCATCTGATAAAAAAGCTAAACACTTAAAAGTTGACAATTCCTGCGTAAAAAAGCGATAATCATATTCAAAATCTAGTTGAGTTGATGAATTTATACTCTCAGAAATATTGGAACCAACGGAAATAAAATTTTTAGTAAAATAATTATAAGAACTTTCTTTAGAATTTTCAGAAATTGTTTTAGATAGTTTTTCTTTTTCTACTTTACCAATTTGTTTTTGTATATCTTCAATAGTAAAAATATCATCACATCTAAACCATAGCTTATTAACTAGATTTTGAATAATTACTTTAGTAGAGGATTGATTATTTAATGTATTAAGCAAAGAAGTGTAACTTTGAGTAGCAACTATATTAATACATTTTGACTCTCTACTTTGAGCAAGAAATTGTGCATCAGAAGAAGTGACATACTCTTGATATTCATCTGAAATGAAAACAGAAGGTCTAATATTTATATTATTATTTGAAAGTTGTTTTAATATATCTGTTTGAAAATCTAGTTTCAAATATGCTGCAATAATTCTTGATAAATTTTTGTATTCAGCAATATTCATATTTAACACAACAATTTTTCCAGACTTTAAAACATCATCAAATCCATAAAAATTCTCATTAGCTCGAATAGGGGAAAATGTATCTTTTATATCTAAACTAGATACAAAACAATTTGTAATTCGAGTTATTTCGGATTTTAAAATGTTATAAGTCCTATCATCTAAAGAAAAATAGTCTTTTTCCAAAGAAGAAATTGCAGAATATAAATCAAAAACAACATCTCTAGACATCTTTTTAGAAAGGAAGATATTTCTTGAATCTATAATTTTTTGATTGTAATAAGACTTATCAGTAACCAACTTATGAATTTCCTCAAAAGTAACATATCCATCATTATAAAATCTACACAATTTAATACAAGCTTCTAAAATTTGTTCAGACTTATCTAACCAATAAGACTCAGAATTATTCGGAGAAAACAGAGTTAGTATTTCTTTCAAACGATTAGCTAAAACAGAAGCTTTTAAATTAGGCTTGTCAAGAGGATTATATTTGTATTTTCCACCAAGCTCTATCACAATAACATCATTTAATCTGTTACTTTCTTTTGCAAATTCCAAAACTTTAGAAAAATAATTTCCCTTTACATCTAAAACTAAAAAGCTTAATTTGTTCTCTGTATTAGCACAATAATTAATTAACTGCTTTGTAAAAGGATATAAAGCAGAAGTTGTTTTTCCCGAACCTATTGTGCCAGTAATTAAAAAATTCTGATACAAACCTTTTTCAGAAACGAAAACATCATTATTATCATCATCTTTTCCAATTAAAAGACTAAATGTAGGGACTTCTTTTCTGTTATTTCTTACTGTTCCTTTTTTACGAGAAAATGACAACAAGAAATTAAAAAAAATAAAAACAGAAAAGATGTATGAAACAATAAAAATAATTTTAGTCATGTTCCACAAAAAAGAATCTTCTATTAAAAAATTAAACATCTTAAAATGGCTGTAATAGTTCAAAGTAGGAGATAATAAAATCGGTCTATACAGCAAAAATCCTAATAATAAAATTATAAGTTCAAAAACAATAAGTAATAAATAAATATTTAATTACCCTCCTTTTTCATTTTTATTTTTAACTTGGTACCTTGTAAATTTTGAAAAAATAAACTTTGAATCAAGTTATATAAGAAGCAAAGACAGATGAAAATATTAAAAATTAGATTAATGAAAAACAAATCTAATAAAATAAAAATATAAATCACTCCTTCCAATATTTGCCATTATATACCAAATATTTTAAAATGTCTATACTTTTTTGATAATTTGTGATAAAATATTTAAATAGTAACAAAAATAATAAAGAAAAAACTTTAACGAAAAGTTTTAAAATGCCTATTAATTGGCGGAAAGGGGAAAAATTACTATGGAAATAAATAAAGATACAAAAATAGGGGAGATTATTGAAAATGCACCAGAGAAGGTAGATGTTTTGATTGAAGCGGGAATGCATTGTATAGGATGCCCAGCATCACAAGAAGAAACTTTAGAAGAAGCTTGCATGGTACATGGAATAGATGTTGAAGAAGTTTTAGAAAAAGTTAATGAGAAATAAAAAAGAGAGATTTCCAAATCTCTCTTTCATTTTACATATTCCATCCACCATTAACTTGTATAATTTGACCAGTTATATATGGATTATTTTCTAAAAACAATACACAATTAGCTACTTCTTTTGTTGTTCCCATTCTTTTTAATGGAATCTCATTAAATAATTCATTTTGTTCATTTTCAGTTAAAAATGAATTCATATCTGTATCAATAATTCCCGGAGCAATACTATTTACTCTTATATTAGAAGGACCGAGTTCTTTAGCAAGAGATTTTGTCATAGCATCAAGTCCAGCCTTGCTAATAGAATAAGCAACCTCACAAGAAGCGCCAATTATTCCCCAAATAGAAGATATATTGATTATATGTCCACTTTTTTTATCAATCATATATTTAGAAACTTCTTTTGAAGTAAAAAATGCAGAATATAAATTAGTTTTCATTAAATTATCAAATTCTTCAAATGTCGTATCATTTATTGTTTTTATCAAATCTATGCCAGCATTATTAACAAGTAAATCTATGTGTCCAAATTTATTGATTGCAAAATTGACTAAAGATTTTATTTCATTATATTTTGATATATCAGCTTGAAAAGAGTATACATTTTTATAGTTTTTTTCTATTTCTTCAGCTAAGCTTTTAGATTTATTATAATTTAATATAACAGAGTATCCATTTTGGGATAAAGTTTTCACAATTTCTGCACCTATTCCACGAGAAGCACCTGTTACTAATGCTAATTTATTTTGAATATTTTTTTCTAGATTTTCTTCCATTTTTATTTGCTCCTTTATATGTACGAAATATAAAAAAATAAAAGCCAATAACAATAGATATTCTAAAGTTAATGACCTTTAATAATGGAGCCACTTGTCCGATTTGAACGGACGACCTACTGATTCATACCACTACAAT
>CANQXO010000008.1 GCA_947627825.1 uncultured Clostridia bacterium | reverse complement strand
TTTTCCTGCGTCTTCTGGATTTAGATGATTTAATTCATCCATTATTTTATCTAATCCTTCTTCTTCTTTTCCTGCTGATTCTTCGTATGTCTTTACCGAGTTTTTTGCCATTTTAAATAAGCCATTATCTCCTAAGGTTAATCTTAATGTTACTCCAGCTAGAATTAACATAATTGTTATTGTTACTACTAATGCAACTAGTGTTATTCCTTTGTTTTTCATACTTTCAAGCTCCTTTGTATTTTTCTTTAAGTATCTTACTTAAAGAAAAATCAAAAAACACTTGCAGACTATTTATTTCAATAGTTTCAAGTGTTTTTCTTTATTTAATTTTTTATAATTTTTGCACATTAAACAATTATATTTTATTATTAATTTTTATTGATATTTCTAGTATTTATTGTTATAATTACTTCATAAATATTTTCGTTAAGTAAGATACTTAAAGATTATTTTTTTCTATAAATTCTTCATCTATCATCTTCCAAAATCCATTTTTTTCTGGAAAGTCTACAAATGTTAATTCTTCTTTCTTTGTTGGATGAATTATTGAAAGTTTATAAGCCCACAAATATAGTTGCTTATCAGATTCCCTTCCATGATATTTTCCATCACCTATTATACTATGTCCTCTGCTTGATAATTGCACTCTTATTTGATGGTGTCTTCCAGTATGTAAATTAATTTTTATCAATGAGCAATTTTCTTTTTCATCATATTTTAATAACTCATAATCTAAAATTGCTTTTTTTGCATTTTTCTTGTTTTCTTTTACCACATAACTTGTATTGTTCTTTTGGTCTTTCCACAAATAGTCCTCAAGTGTTCCTTTTTCGTTTTCCATTTTTCCATTTACTATTGCTATATATTCTTTCTTGAATGTTTTGTTTCTTACTTCTTCACTTAGCCTTGATGCTGATTTTGAGTTTCTTGCAAATACCATTACTCCACCTACAGGTCTATCCAACCTATGTACTAGTCCCAAATAAACATTTCCCGGTTTATTATATTTTTCTTTTATGTATTTTTTTATTATTGTTAGCATGTCAGTATCTTCTGTTTTGTCTGCTTGTGATGGAATTCCCGGCGTTTTTTCTACTACTATTATGTGATTATCTTCATATAATATTTTCAATTTTCTTTTTTCTCCCATCTTCCATATATTCCACATGGTAAAACTAATTTTGAATTTGTCATTGGAAGTCCGATTTCCCCATTTGAAAATTTTCCGGATAATTTTTGTGGTATATTTATTCTTAATATATTTTCTAATACTTGGCTAGATATTCCGGTTGTGTATGAGTTTACTAGGAAAAATAATGGATTTTCTGATAATATTTGCATACATAGTTTTATTAAATCTGATATGTTTTCTTCAAACTTCCACACTTCTCCATTTGCGCCTCTACCATAAGATGGTGGGTCCATTATTATTGCATCATATTTGTTGCCTCTTCTTATTTCTCTATTTACAAACTTTACAACATCGTCTATTAAAAATCTAACTGGCTTATCTCTTAGTCCTGAACTTGTTACATTTTCCTTTGCCCACTCTATCATTCCTTTTGAACTGTCAATATGGGTTACTGATGCTCCTGCTGAAAGACAAGCTACTGTTGCTCCTCCTGTATAAGCAAATAAGTTTAGAACTTTTATATCTCGTTTACTTGTTTTGATTTTTTCTATCATCCAATCCCAATTTACAGCTTGCTCAGGAAATAAGCCTGTGTGCTTAAATCCCATAGGCTTTATATTAAATGTTAGATTATCATATTTTACTTGCCATGCTTTTGGAAGCATTTTTTTATAATCCCATGCCCCGCCACCTGTTGTACTTCTTTTATATGTAGCGTCTGCTTTTTTCCACAATTCCGGATTAGTTTTTTCTTTCCATATTATTTGTGGGTCTGGTCTTATTAAAATAATGTTTCCCCATCTTTCTAGTTTTTCTCCGTTTGCCATGTCTAGTATTTCATAATCTCGCCATTTGCTTGCTATATCCATTACTACATCCTTTCATTTTTTTAAGTTTTATACATCAATTAATTTTTTCAAAACAATGTTTCAAAATTTATTTAATAATATTTATTAGAGAATTAATTTTATGTATGCAATATTTTAAATCAACTTTAAAATCATTACAAAATGATATAATAAAACTCCCAATACTGCTTGTACAAAAATAGCCAAAACTATTAATGCTATAAAAATTTTCTTTCCCATTGCTTCCTCCTATATAAAATATATTCTGGAAGCAATAGCTTTATGTATAAATTCGTGTGACCTCTTTCGACTTTTTTAGACCATTATTTCATTTTTTTACAAGCTTTACCTTTAATGCTTTTTTCACTTTTGATTAATTATTTATCAATGATTTTTATACTTTTTATTAATCATAAACTTTCTTTTATTTTTTCTGCTAGTTCTTTATTGATTCCTTTTACTTTCATTATTTCATCTATACTTGCTTCTTTGATTTTTTCAACACTTCCAAATTCTTTTAGCAGTGCGATTTTCTTTACCGTTCCTATTCCATTTACTTCATCTAATTTAGATTTTGTCATTGATTTATCTCTTAAAAATTTATGATATCCTACTGCCGTATCGTGTACTGCATTTTGGAAATTAGTTATCAAATTAAACAAATCTTCCGATATTGCTACTTCTTTTCTATTTGCATCCATCAAAGCTCTTGTTTGATGTTTGTCATTTTTGACCATTCCATATACTTTAATGTCTAACTTTTGTCCTGTTTCTTGCTCTACATTTTGTATTGCCTTCAAAGTTGCTTTTATTTGAGTTATTCCTCCGTCTGCTAGTATCATATCTGGAAGTTTGCCAAATCCCTTTGAATCTCCATATTTTTCTTTTATTTCTTGTGGTACACTATTATTTTCGCTTAGTTCTACTGAGTGTCTTAGTCTTCTTGTTACAACTTCTTCCATACATTTTGGATCGTCTTGTCCATATACTGTTTTTATTTTAAATCTTCTTGATAAATTCTTTTTTATTTGTCCATCAATCATGGTGCACATTCCTGCTACCATGTACTCGCCCGAAATGTTTGATATATCAAATGATTCTATTTTTCGTGGTAGTCTATCTAATTTAAGTGCATCCTTTAATTCTACAATAACATTTTTATTAGATTTTTCTTTGTTGTCCAATGTTATTTTTGCGTTGTTTTCTGCCATTTCTACAAGTCTGATTTTTTCGCCTTTTTGTGGAACTCTTATTTCTACCTTTCTATTAGCTTCATTTGTAAGCCAAACTTCTAAAAGTTCTCTTTCTTCAAAATCATTTCTTATCATTATTTTATTTGGAAAAAAACTTCTTCCTGTATAATATTGCTTTATAAAACTTGATATTATTTCCCTATCTTCTTCGTCATTTAAACCTTTTAAGAAGAAATGGTCTCTGCCTATCATTTTGCTATTTCTAATGTAAAATATTTCTATACATATTTCTTGTTCATTTCGTGCAATTCCTATTACATCTATATCATTATCAGATATGTTTGATACTTTTTGTCTTTGTGAAATCCTTTCAACTGCTAGCAATTCATCTCTGATTATTGCTGCTTTTTCAAACTCTTGCTTCTCTGATGCTTTTTGCATTTCGGCTTTTAGCTCTTTTGATACGATTTCTGTTTTTCCTTCTAATATTGATATGATTTGATTTATTTGTTTTCTATATTCTTCTTTAGAAATGTATCCCATACATGGTGCTAAACATTTTTTTATATGATAATTTAAACAGGCTCTATCTTTATATTTGAAACTTTTGCATTGTCTTATTTTAAATTTTGCTTTTATAAAATCCACCATTTCACTTGCTGCACCCGCGTTTGCATAAGGGCCAAAATATCTTGCTCCATCATTTAGAATTTTTCTGGTGATATAAACATCTGGAAAATCAGCTTTTACATTTATTTTTATATATGGATATGTTTTATCATCTTTTAAAAGCACATTAAATTTAGGCATGTTTTTCTTTATTAGATTACATTCTAATATAAGTGCCTCTGCTTCATTGTCACAAACAATATACTCAAAGTGGTCTATCAATGCTACCATGTTCAAAATTCTTTGAGTTTTGTTTGTTTTTCTAAAATATGAAGTTACTCTCTTTTTTAGAGAAACTGCTTTTCCTACATATATTATTTTGTCGTTTTTATCATGCATGATATATACGCCCGGTTTTTGTGGCAATTTCTTTAATTCTTCTTCTATATTAAACATAACTAAATTATATCAAAAATACGGTTAAAAATCAAACTAATCAGGGCAAAACTTGCACTTTTTTTATTTTTGTTATATATTATAAAATATTAAATCATAAGGAGGTAATTATTATGTGCGGAATTGTTGGTTACATAGGAAATAAGAAAGCTGTTCCAGTTCTTATTAATGGATTGCTTTCACTTGAATATCGTGGATATGATTCAGCTGGAATTGCTGTTTTAGAGGAAAATAAAAAAGATTATATTATAAATGTTGTTAAAGATAAAGGCAGAGTTAAAAATTTGCAAGATAATAAAGAATTAGATAAATTACTAGGAACTACTGGTATTGCTCATACAAGATGGGCAACTCACGGTTATACCTTGTATTCTGAAACTGATACTGAGGTTATTCCTAATTTGATTAGTATGTACTATGATGGAGACATTTTAAAGGCTGTTTCTAAAACAATGAAGGAGTTAAAGGGTAGCTATGCTATTGAGGTTGTTTCTCCTCTTTTCCCTGACAAAATAATAATTGCAAAAAAGGATAGCCCTCTTGTTGTTGGTATTGGAAAAGGAGAAAATTATATTGCTTCTGATATTCCTGCAGTGCTTTCTCATACAAACAATTTCTATTTTCTTGATGAGGAAGAAATTGCTGTTGTGGAAAAGGATGCTATCACTTTCTATAATATCGATTTGAAAAAGGTTAAAAAAGACATTAAAAACATTGAATGGGACGCTGAAAGCAGTGAAAAAAATGGCTATGAAGATTATATGTTAAAGGAAATTTATGAGCAGCCAACTGCTATTCGTGAGACTATTGGTTCAAGACTTTCTTTGGATAAAAAAGTAGAACTTGGTTTAGAAGGAATTGATTTTAAAAAGTTTAATAAAATTTTCATTGTTGCATGTGGTACTGCTATGCATGCTGGAATTGCAACAAAATATGCTTTGGAGAAATTTTGCAAAATTTCTACTGAGGTTGATATGGCATCAGAGTTTCGTTATAGAGACCCTTTAGTTGACGAGCATTCTTTATGTATTTTTATTAGTCAATCTGGTGAAACAGCAGACACCATTGCTGCTTTAAGATTAGCAAAATCATTTGGAGCTACTACCATTTCTGTTGTAAATGTTATTGGCAGTTCTATTACAAGACTTTCTGATTATACAATTTACACCCATGCTGGTCCTGAAATTGCAGTTGCTTCAACTAAAGCTTACACTTGTCAAGTTACTTTGTTAAATATCTTAGCTGTCAATATTGCAGAGTCTTTGGGATATGATTCTAAAGAACTTAGCAAGTTTAAAGCTTCTTTATTGGAGTTGCCAGAAAAGGTCAAGGTTGCTTTAGAAACTTGTGACCAAGTAAAATCTTTTGCTAAAAAAGTTTATACTGAGCAAGATTTATATTTTATTGGTAGAGGTCTAGATTATGCAGTTTCTATGGAGGGTTCTTTGAAGTTAAAGGAAATTTCTTATATACATTCCGAAGCCTATGCTTCTGGAGAATTAAAACATGGTCCAATTGCCTTGATTGAGAAAGGCGTTACAGTTATTGGTGTTGCAACAAGCCCTGTAACTACTGAAAAGACTATGAGCAACTTGGAAGAGGCTATTACTCGTGGAGCAAATGTATTAGTTGTTACAAATCAAGATATAAAAAATGACAAGATTGATGAGATGATAAATATTCCTGATACAGACCCATTTTTATCACCTATCGTTTCAGTAATTCCGCTTCAACTTTTTGCTTACTATATTGCTAAAAATAAAAAACTTGATGTTGATAAACCTCGTAATTTAGCTAAATCAGTTACTGTCGAGTAGGTAACCTGATTAATGTTAATAAAACTTGTAATTGGGCTAAGCCTGTTACTGTTGAAATATATAATACATAAAAAATGAAGTGGATACCACTTCATTTTTTTACTTGTTCTATACTTCCGGACAAACCGGAAAATATTTTTTTATATTATTCCAAATATTTTTAAAAGCACCAATAGGCATGCTCCCGGTATTCCAAGGATGCCCACAATAACTGAATTTACTATGCTAAACCCAATGTGAAAATTAAATGATGTTCCTACAAGGTTTATTATAAATATTATTAGTGCTCCAAGAATCGAGTTTCCAATTAATTTAATTATTCTTCTTATTGGAAATGAAAAGTATTTTCCAAATACAATTAAAATTGCTATACAAGCAATAAATGATAAAATAATCCTATTGTCCATCTTTGTCCTACCTTTTAATTAATTGTATGATGGACAAATTATTTTTATGATATTTTTTATGCTAACTTTTCTACTTCTATTCCTCTTACTTTTGCAAGCTTTATTAGGCTATCTAGCTTTGATTGGATTGCTTTTATCTTATAAATATAATAATCTACCAAGTCATTAGTGTTTGCAAATTCAAAATTTCTATTTGCATTTGTTAATTGTGCTCTAGTGTTTATAATGTTTCTTAAGATTTCCTTTTTTTCTTCTTCTTCGGTCATCTCAACAAAAATCTTGTCTGTTAAAAATTTTTCTCCCATTTTTCCTCCAGAAAACTTTTATTTACACTTATTATTATATTCACAAGATTTTCCAAATATTCATAATTTTAGTTTTTTAACTATATTTTTCATAAACAAATTTAAATTAAAAAAATATTTCTACAAATCTTGTAAAATGGACAAATTAATGGTAAAATACTATGTATGTTTATAGGCTTTTTAAACCTAAATTATTTTTAAGGAGTAAATTTATGATTGATATTAAATTAATTAGAGAAAATCCTGATATCGTTAAAGAAAATATCAAAAAGAAATTTCAAGACCAAAAACTTATACTTGTTGATGAAGTCATTGAACTTGATAAGAAAAACAGAGAAGCTACTTTAAAAGGAGATAATTTAAGAAATAATCGTAACTCCTTAAGCAGTCAAATTGGTATGCTTATAAAAAATGGTAAAAAAGACGAAGCAGAAAAAATAAAAAAGCAAGTTCAAGATATTAATAAGGAACTTGAAGAAAATGAAAAATTAGAAGAAAAATATAGTGAAGAAATTAGGTCTAGAATGTTAAAAATACCTAACATTATGGATAGTAGTGTTCCTATTGGAAAAGACGATTCTGAAAATGTAGAAGTTCAGAGGTTTGGTGAGCCTACTGTTCCAGCTTACGAAGTTCCATATCATGCTGACATCATCACTGCTTTAGGTGGTTTAGATAAAGAATCAGCTGGACGAACTAGTGGTGTTGGTTTTTACTATTTGCTTGGTAATATTGCAAGACTTCATGAAGCTGTTTTAGCTTATGCTAGGGACTATATGATAAATAATGGTTTCACCTATGCAATTCCACCTTTTATGATTCGTTCTGATGTTGTAACTGGTGTTATGTCTTTTGAAGAAATGGATGCCATGATGTATAAAATTGAAGGTGAAGATTTATTTTTAATTGGTACATCTGAACATTCTATGATTGGAAAGTTTAAAGACCAACTTATTAAAAAAGAAAGTTTACCTATAAAAATGACTTCTTATTCCCCATGTTTTAGAAAAGAAATTGGCTCTCATGGATTAGAAGAAAGAGGTTTATATCGACTTCATCAATTTGAAAAACAAGAAATGATTGTTATTTGCGAACCTGAAGAGTCAATGGATTATTACAATAAAATGTGGAAATTAACTGTTGATTTCTTTAGAAGTATGAATGTTCCAGTTAGGCAACTAGAATGTTGCTCTGGTGATTTGGCTGATTTGAAAGTAAAATCTTGTGATGTTGAAGCTTGGTCTCCAAGACAACAAAAATACTATGAAGTTGGCAGTTGCTCTACTTTGGGTGATGCACAAGCAAGACGACTTGGAATTAGAACAAAAGGCGAAAAGGGTAATTATTATTTACACACTTTAAATAATACAGTAATCGCCTCTCCTAGAGGACTAATTGCAGTAGTTGAGAACAATTACAATGAAGATGGCAGTGTTACAATTCCAGAAGTATTAAGACCTTATATGGGTGGATTAGAAAAAATCGAACCTGTAAAATAGAGAAAAAAGAAACTGAATAATTTTTATAATTATCAGTTTCTTTTTAAAAGTATAAAAAGTTTAGAAAGGGAAATTATGATAGTAAAAAATCCAAAATTTGAAATATCTGCTGTAAGTGAAAAACAATATCCTAAAACTGGACTTCCAGAAATAGTTTTAGTTGGTAAATCTAATGTTGGTAAATCTTCATTTATTAATACAATGCTTAACAGAAAAAACCTAGCTAGAACTAGTAATACTCCGGGCAAAACTAGACAAATTAACTTTTATAATATTGATGATATTTTTTATTTCGTTGATTTACCCGGATATGGTTTTAGTAAAATGTCTAAACAAGAGCAAATAAAAGTTGGAGGTTTTATTGAAGCTTATCTATCAAAAAGTCAAAATATAAAATTGGTTATCTTTTTGATTGACATTAGGCATAATCCAACTGCAGATGATAAATTAATGTATGACTACATAATTAAAAATAATTTACCTTGTGTTGTAATTGCTAATAAAGCTGATAAGATTGCTATTACAAAAGTGGACAATCAAGTAAAGAGTTTGTCAGATGAATTAAACCCACTTCATGACTTAACATTTTTACCGTTTTCATCTGAAAGAAAAATATACACTGAAAAAGTTTGGGAACAAATAGAAAAGTATACAAAGTAAAACTAACTTTGTATGCTTATTTTTTGTTTTATATAATTTTTTGTTTTATATATTTTTTTATTTAATAAACGATTTTTATTCTTCACATATACACTTCATTGTGCTACATACTTTTTTAGGATTTTCCTCACTGTTTGACAATGCTAAATCTCCTAGTGTCAACATTCCAACAATTTTGTTATTTTCCATTATTGGAATTCGTCTTATTTGAAATTCTGACATTAACTTTTCAGCTTCATCAACATTACAACCGCATTCACAAGTATAAGGATTTACTGTCATTATATCTTTTGCTTTTAAATTATTAACATCCTTATTCTCTGCTATTGCTCTTAAAACAATATCTCTGTCTGTGATTATTCCTACTAATTCATCCCCATCGCATACTGGAACGCAACCTATGTTTTCATTACTCATTATTTTAGCACACTGTTGTAATGTATCGTCTGGTTTAACAGATGTTACATCACAACACATACAATCGTCAACCTTCATAACAATACCTACCTTTCTAAAAATTACTCTTATTATACACATTTTTTAGAAAGGATATACAGAAAATCTTATTCTTCTATCTTTTTTGTAATTGCTTTTAACGCTTTTTCTCTTGGCATAGTAATTACCTTACCACAGCCTAGACATTCAAGTTTAAAGTCCACTCCCACTCTTTTTAAAATCCACTCTTTGCTTCCACATGGGTGAACTTTTTTAGTTCTTACCTTATCACCAATTTTAAAATCCATACCTGTTTTCCTATTTCTTTACTTTTACTATTACTATTAATATCATAAATATAGTTATTATCTCAAGCCTTGTTGTCGCAACAAACCTAACGGTTGTTGCTTCAGCTACGCGGCATTTTCGAAAATAACTATATTTATGTAATTTATCCTATACCTTATTTTATTGAATTTAATCTCGCCATTACTTCTTCTTTTCCAAGAACCTGCATTATCTCATACAAATCAGGTGTGTTCCTTCTTCCTGTAATAGCCACTCTTAAAACTGTACTAACATCTCCAACATGTCCTGGCCAATTTTCAGGATTTTGCTTATATTCCTTTACTTCTCTAGCATATCCACATTTTTCAGCTGTGTCTTTTATTTTGCCAAACCATGTATCTTTATCATCGTTTTCATTATATACTTTTAAATATTCACTAATTACTTTTTTAGCATCTTCTCCAGTTATTTTGTCAAAGTCAAATTCTTTTGGTGCTTGATACATATAGATTATATTTTCTTTTACATCTGACCATTTTGAAATATCTTTTCTAGGCTTTTGATTACCTCTTTCTATTCCAAATACTTTTAAAGCATAATCTTTGTCTTTTAAAATATCTTCTAATTCCTTGTCGTAATTTTTTGCCCATTCTAATGATTTTTCATAAACTTCTTCTGCATTCATTTTTGAAATAACGACCTTACCTATATCTAAAAGTTTTACCATATCAAATAATGCACCGCTAACACTCATTTTGTTTAGTTGGAAATCAAAATCATCTATTGATTTGTCTGGATTTGCCCTTCTCCAATTTTCAAATGTAGAATTTGCAATATTTAATAAATATTCTTTAACCGCTTGTGCTGGTATTCCTTCTTCCTTATAATATGAAACAGCAGCCTCTGGGTCTTTTCTTTTACTAAGCTTTCTTTTATTTCCATTGTCATTTTTCATTATTGGCGAAATATGTGCATACTTTGGTGCTCTAAATCCCATTTCTTGAAATAATTGCAAATGAAGTGGTACTGATGAAAGCCATTCATCACTTCTAATAACATGAGTTGTCCTCATTAAATGGTCATCAACTGCGTGCGCGAAGTGATATGTTGGAAGTCCATCTGCTTTTATTATAACAATATCTTGGTCATTTTCTGGGAATTCAACATTTCCTTTTATAATATCTTTATGTTTAATTTTTCTATCTTCTCTTCCCGGTGATTTAAATCTTATTATATAGCTTTCTCCATTTTTTATTTTTTCTGCCATTTCTTCTACTGTAAGATTTCTGCATTTTGCCCAAACACCGTAATAACCAGGTCTAATTTTTGCATTTTCTTGCTTTTTTCTAATCTCGTCAACTTCTTCTGGAGTGCAGAAGCAAGGATATGCTTTTCCCATTTCTATCATATATTTAGCAAATGATTGATAAATGTCTTTTCTTAAAGATTGTTTATATGGTCCGTATTCCCCTTTTTCATCATTGTCTGATATCATTCCTTCATCTGGCTCCATATCAAAATCTTTTAATGCATTTACTATTCCAGTTACACCATTTTCTATTTCTCTTTTTTGGTCAGTATCTTCAACTCTTAGGAAGAATACTCCTCCAGTTTTTTTTGCTGACTGTTTTGCTACTAATGCTTGGTACAAACCTCCAATATGAACAAATCCAGTTGGACTAGGAGCAAATCTTGTTACTATTGCTCCTTCTGTCAAATTTCTTGGCTTATATTTTTCTTCATAATAGCTTATTGGTTTTGCATCTGGAAAAATTAAATTTGCTAAATCTTTATAATCCATAATAGGTTTTCCTTTCTTAAAATTGTTTATACTTCCATTAATATTGGTAAAATCATTGGGTTTCTTTTTGTTTTGTCAAATACAAAATCTCTAACTTCATCTTTTAGAGTTGACTTAATTATTGACCAATCTGTAACATGATTTGCTTCTAGTTCTCTTATTTCTTCTCTGATGAAGCTTTTTAAATCTTCCATCAAATTTTCAGACTCTCTAACATATACAAATCCTCTTGAAATAACATCTGGTCCAGATACTATTTCTCCGCTTCTATCCATCGACATTACAATCACAATTAATCCATCTTGTGATAGATGTTGTCTATCTCTTAAAACAACGCTTCCAACATCTCCAACTCCTAAGCCATCTACCATTACTCTACCTGATGGAACAGTTCCGCCAAGTTTTCCTTCATTTTCATTTAACTCGATTTCTCTACCATTGTTTGCAATGAAAATGTTTTCCTTTGGTATTCCCATTTCAATAGCTGTATCTCTATGTGCAATTAATTGTCTATATTCACCATGAACTGGTATAAAATATTTTGGCTTTGTAAGTGCCATAATAAGTTTTTGTTCTTCTTGGCAAGCGTGACCTGAAACATGGACATCAGCGAGCGCACTATAGACTACTTCAGTTCCTAATTTTAATAGTTTATCTATTACCTTTGAAACTGCTTTTTCATTCCCCGGAATTGGGTTTGCAGAAATAATTACTAAATCATTTCCTGTTAGAGTTACCTTTTTGTGTTCTCCATTTGCCATACGAGTAAGTGCTGACATTGTTTCGCCTTGGCTTCCAGTAGTTATAATAACTAATTCTTCATCTTTATAATTTTTAATTAAATCTATATCAATAAACAAGTCATCTGGTGCATCAATATAATTTAAATCTCTTGTTGCATCAATCATGTTCATCATACTTCTTCCGGAAACTGCTATTTTTCTATTGTATTTAACAGCAGAATTTACAATTTGTTGCACCCTGTGAACATTTGATGCAAATGTTGCAACTACTATTCTTTTTTTGCAACTTTCAAATAATTTATCAAATACTGGTCCTACTGATTTTTCAGACATCGTAAATCCTTTTCTTTCAGCATTTGTACTATCTGAAAGTAGGGCTAAAACACCTTGTTTTCCTAGTTCTGCTAGTCTTCCTAAGTCCATCATTTGACCATCTATTGGTGTATAATCAACCTTAAAGTCTCCTGTATGAACCACTGTTCCAACTGGTGTATTGATTGCAAGCATTACTGCATCTGGAATACTGTGCGAACTTCTTATAAACTCAACTTTTATTTTTCCAAAGTCAACAGTTTCGCCTTGCTCCACAATAGTCATTTTTACTTGTTTAGTTAGATGATGCTCATCTAGCTTATGCTCTATAAGTTTTGCAGTAAGTCTTGTTGCATATATTGGTATATTAATTTGCTTCAAAATATAAGGAATAGAACCTATATGGTCCTCATGACCATGGGTTATAACTAAACCTTTTACTTTGTCTTTATTTTTTATTAAGTAGGTTACATCTGGTATAACTAAGTCAACGCCTAGCATATCATCTTCTGGGAATTCTAATCCACAGTCTACTAACACTATTGTATCTTCATACTCAAATACAGTAATGTTTTTACCTATTTCATCAAGTCCACCTAATGCAATTATTTTCAAATTACTTTTTTTAAAATTAAACTCTAAAATTGATTTATCTCTTTTTATTGAACTTGTTTTTCTATAACCCCTCCTATAATCTGTTTTTCTTGTACTTTCCTTTCTTTCACTTGAATTTCTATTTGCTGACGCAAATGTATCCTTTTGTTTTCTCTCCATTTTCTTTTCCTCTCCATTTTTAATATGTATAAATAGAGATAGTTTACTTTTAAACTACCTAATAATATGTTTAGCTCTCATCTCTTGCTAAATATTATTTACTTTTGTCTCATTACTTAAACATATAAAATTAATCTCATCTTTATCCCTTTTGGATAACAACTATTTATAATTATACTACCAATCGTATTAAATGTCAAACTTAGTTTCACATATAAATTGCATTTGTTTTACAGAATTGCATTTAAGTTTTTACTTGATATTTAAATAGAAGATTTCAAACTTAATAAAATAAGGAGTAGAATGTTTTACTCCCTAGCTTTTATTTTCTTTCCATGATAATTGTAACTGGTCCATCATTTATAAGCTCTACATCCATGTGTTGTCTAAATATTCCTCGTTCCACTGGAACTATATCATTACATTTTTCACAAAAATATTCATATAATTCATTTGCTACATCTGGCTTAGCAGCTGTTATAAATGATGGCCTATTGCCTTCGCTTGTATCTCCATATAGTGTAAATTGAGATACTATTAGCAGTTTGCCTTTTACATCTTGGACTGATAAGTTCATTTTGTTATTTTCATCTTCAAATATTCTCAAATTCGTTAATTTTTTTACTAAATAATCTGCTTCCTTTTTAGTGTCATTTTCGCCAACACCAAATAAAACTAATAAACCTTTATCAATTTTTCCAACAATTTTTTTGTTTACTGTAACACTTGCTTTTTTTACTCTTTGTATAACTAATTTCATGAATCAATCTCCATTTACTTAAATTATATCTTTTCATTTTGCATAATATTTTTGTTTTTAAGCTTGTTCATTTATTTCATCTAATATTTCCTGTTTTGATTTTGTGCCAATATACTTATAATCATTACCTTTAAACTTAGGGTTGAATTGACATATTGACCTATACTCACAATATCTACATGGAGTATTTTTTTCTTTCATATCATAATAAGGTTTTAGCTCAATTCTTCCGTCTAATATTTCTTTTGAAATCTGTTTAATAATTTTATTGGTGTATTTTTGCAAACCTTCAAATTCTTCTCTTGTAACAGTGCTAGATTTTGAATAATTAATTTCTCCACTATTATTTAAAGTTACTGGAATTAAATCGGATTTTCCTGTAGTTAGTTTTGTGTCCATTGCTTTTATTATATTTACATCAGCCAAAACTAAACCTTGCATTTTATAGTTTTCTTTAATTAATCTTTCTATTTCTTCCTTTTCCAAACCTTTTGTATTTCCCAACATTTTAGGTTCTAATAATGTAAAATACAATGCTCCTGCTGGAGTTACATCTTCTTTGCTACACACTGCATCTACATAAGTTATTAGTTGCAATTGAAGACCTGCTACTACTTTATTCAAATCAATGTCTTTAGTAGATGACTTATAGTCAATTATTCTCAAATATTTTCCATCAGGCATTTTAGCAATATCTACTCTATCGATTTTTCCTTCTATTAAAACTTTTCTTCCATCTTCTAATTTTAGTTCGATTGGAGGATTACCGCTTCTGCCAAAATTTATTTCAGTTCCTAAGACATCAAAAAGGCTTTCTTTCAAACTTTCAACTATATATTTCATTGATAAAAATATTACTCTTTTTAACCTTTGCATTAAAATTCTGTATTTTGCTGTAAGCATAAATTTTCCGCCATTTGAAAGTTCTTCTTCAATTATTTCATCTAATATTCTTTTTATATCGTCATCTTCTAAATTTTTTATATCTTTTGCTCTCTTAAAAAATTCGTCTATTGTGTTATGCATAAATGAACCTGTGTCTACTGGCTTGATATCTAGCTTTTCTTTTTCAGACAACTTCAAACCATATTTAAGAAAATATGAAAATGGACATGCTCTGTATGTTTCCATTTTAGATACGCTCGTTTTCAAATTTTCCCCATACAATTTTTCTACTATAGCTTTGTCTAATTTTTCTGGTACATTTGTATATGAAAGCCCTGCAATAGCTGATTGTAGCTTTTCTGGATAATGCTTTTTATACCACTCATAAACTTCGTTCCATTCGTCATTTTCTAAATTATTTAACAATTTTGAAAATGTTATGTTTTGAGTTAAAATTTCATCTTTACTTTCTGTTTCTTCTTCCAAATTAATAAAAATTCTTTTTAGCTTAGATATAATCAATGATTTCCTTAGAGCCTTACCTTCTACATCACTTGCAGTATAAGATACAAATAATTTTTCTTCCGCCGTTGAGAAGGCTTTGTAAATATTGAAATTTTCCTCATATAGCTTTTCTTTTGTTCCTTTGGCTAATTCTAATCCTTCTGCTTTTAAGTTTTCTCTATCAATGTCATTTAAAAAGCCTTCAGATGATATTGTGCTTGGAAATACACCATCATTAACTCCTATTATAAATACAGCTTTTACTTTGTGAGTTCTACTTCTATTAACATCTCCAACAATTACTTTATCCTGTGTTTGTGGAATTTGTCCTAATTCTTTTGACGATAATCCAGTTTTTAACAATTTAGAATAATGCTCAAATGTAACTTTTTCCTCGCCAAATATGTTAGATATTTCTTCTAACACTTCATAAACGACATCTAGTGCTTCTAATGATTCGTCTGTCAAATTTTCTTTGTTTATTTGGCTTTCTAAAAAATTGCAAATGTTTAAACTAATTTGCTGAGCTGTTTTTATTCCAGATAAATTTTCTTTTAAATCTAGCAATGGTTTTATTATCAGCTCTTGTTCTTTATTAAAATTATTATCATCTTCATTTATCGAATCTAAGGCTTTACTGTTTACCTTTTCATAATCCCATGTTTTTTCATACCACTTTTTTCCCTTTATGCCCCATTTTAAGCAATAGTTTTCTAGGTCATATACATTTTCTATATTTAAAAATCCCGTTTTTATGTAATTGAAAACAGCTTCATAAGACCAATTTTTTATATAAATATCTAAAACAGAAAGCACAAATTTTATAATTAGGTTTTGAGTTATGTCTTTTTTAGTATCTATAAAAACTGGTATTTCGTACTCTGCAAATATTGCTTTACACAAGCTAGAATATTCATCAATATTTTTACAAATTACTGCAATATCTTTATATCTATAATTTTCGTCTCTTACTAATTTTATTATATTAGTTGCAACTTGCTCTATTTCCGCATATTTATTTTCTGCTAAATACAATTTAATGTTGTTTACTTTTTCTTTATAAGCTTCATACGGAACTGCAAATAGATTTTTTTCCAAATGTGCAAGTTCATTATTTTTAAACCTATAAGGTTTGTCCAATTTTATTTGCTTATCTTTGTCTATATCGGCTATCGTACAAAGTGTTTGTATAGTTTGTTTATTATCATAAAAAATATCTGTTTCTGGAGATTTCACCACTTTTAGGTCGTCTGTACAAACCGTTATATAGATTTCACTTGCCACTTTTTCAAGTTGTGCAATTACCTGATACTCTTGTTTAGTAAAGCCTGCAAATTCATCTATATAAAATTCACAGTCATCAAATAAATGACTTTCCTCTATATTTTCTGCTAAAATTGTTAATATATCATTTTCATCTAAAAATACATCTTGAATTCTATCTTCTAATGCCTTATACATTAAAAACATATCATTTAACTTTGCTTTTAAATATTCGTCTTTTGTTTCATTCTTTTGTTTTTCAAGCATTTGTGCAGTTATGCTATGCTTTTTAAATTCTGTAATTTGCGTCATGATTGTGTCGACATTTTCTTGCGATTTTCCAAGAAATTTAAGCTCTTTTTGATTTTTAGCAATAGCATCATAAATAATTTCAGCTTTGCCTGATTTTCCAATCTGCTTTAAATTTCCCTGTTTTAAATTTTTAATTACCCTATATGCCATTCTTTCAAAAGAAAGCACTTCACAATTAAGTGTAGCGCCACTTTCCAATTTGTCAACTAATTTTTTTTCAGCAGTAAAAGAAAACTGTTCTGGTGTAATTATATATATTTTTTTTGCAGTTGACTTTTTTATTTTATCAAAAATATATTCACTTTTTCCTGTTCCTGATACTCCATATATAATTTTCAAAACAATTCTCCTTTTACATTTTTTTTACCTTATTATATAACCTTATAATTCCAAACTATTTTTATCTAAAAGGAAATCATATATTCCAATAGTAGTAATTCCATAGTCATCTCTTTTTGGCATAATATTATCTTTTACAACAATAATTTTTTTAAATGAATCATCAATGTTCTTAAATGACCTTTTTTCTTGATTCTCTTTTTCTTCATTATTCATATTAAATGCAGATTGAATATAATATTTTTTACTTTCTTGATTTGCAATGAAATCCACTTCATAATTTTTCAAAAAAGTTCTACCATTATTATCTGTATCAAAAACTTCAACAACTCCTACATCAACATTATATCCGCGAACTTTAAGCTCATTATATATAATGTTTTCCATTATGTGGTTTTCTTCAGTTTGTCTAAAATTTAGTCTTGCATTTCTTAATCCAATATCTTCAAAATAGAATTTATAAGGAGAGTTTATATATTTCTTTCCCTTTATATTATACCTTTTTACCTTATTTATTAGGAATGAATCTTCAAAATATTCAATATAATTATTTATTGTTTTATCACTTATAATTTTATTTTTTTCACTCTTATATGTTTTAGACAGTTTTAATGGATTTGTTAAAGAACCTACTGACGACGATAAAATATCTAACAGTTCATCTAGTTCTTCTTTATTTCTTACTTTGTGTCTTTCAATAATATCTGAGACATATACTTTATCAAATAATGATTGTAAATATGCAGATTTTTCTTGTGGTGTATTATATGATAATACGAGTGGCATGCCCCCATAAGTAAAATATTTATCCCAAGCTTCTTCTTTTGAACCTTCAAATACTGAAAAAAATTCTCTAAAACTTAATGGATATACATGGATTTCATCTCCACGCCCTCTAAATTCTGTTAATACATCCGAAGATAAAAATTTTGAATTACTTCCTGTTACATAAATATCAACATTTTCAATATGCATTAAACTATTTAACACTTCTTCAAATCTATCTAAATATTGAACTTCATCTAACATAATATAATATAAATCGTTATCTTTTATTTTTCCTTTTATAAAATCTAGCATATTATAAGGATTTCTTAGTTCTTCATTTGCTAAGTCATCTAATGCTATAGAAATTATATGAGATTCTTCTATACCTTTTTCAAACAAATATTTTTTGAAGATATTAAACAATAAATATGATTTTCCTGACCTTCTAAGACCAGTTATAACTTTTACTAATCCATTATTTTGCCTTGATATTAGTTTGTTCAAATAATCATCTCTCTTAATTTCCATATTATTCCTCTCTTTCAATACCATTATATAAAATTATTATTTTAAAGTCAATATTCTATTACGAATTTACTTGAATTTTCAAGTTTTTTCGTAATAGAATATCCATTATATTTATATTTTTCGATTTTTACGCTTCTCTTTTCCAATAAAATAGGTATTGTTGGGCTATTCCTTGTAGGGCTCCAAACTTTTCATTTGCTATTCTTTGTATTTCTTTTTTGCTTACTTTGTTTTCATCTGGATTATGTATGTAAAGTTCATTCATGACTCTCCTTACCCAAACATCAATTGGAAATACATCAAATCTCTTTAAATCTGAAAAAAGCAAAATGCAATCAGCAACTTTTGGACCAACACCTGCAAGTGTTAAAAGTTTTTCTCTCGCTTCATTAGTAGAAATATGATACAATTCATCTAGTTTAAATTCACCACTAGATATAAGTTGTGTTGTTTCATATACCCTTACATCTCTAAAGCCAAGTCCAAGCTTTCTCAAATCTTCTACACTTGCTTTGGATAATTCTTCTGGTGTAGGAAATGTATAATATTCCTTTCCTTCAAATAAAATTTTTTCTCCATAAGCTTTTGCAATTCTTTCTATAATTACTTTTATCCTTGGAATATTATTATTGGCCGATATTATAAACGAAATAATAGTTTCCCATAAATCTTGATTAAGAATTCTAATTCCTTCTCCAAACTTTATGCTGTTTTTCATGTTGTCATCTACTACTTCTAATTTTTTTATTATTGATTTATAGTCCTTATTTAAGTCAAAATAATTTTCTATTTCCTCAAAGGAATCACAAGTTCCATTAAAGATGATTTTGTCATTCTTCTTTTCCACATTTAATACATTTTTGTGGAAAACTCCTGTGTAACTTCCATTACTTTCTTCATTCCATCTAAAACATTGACCACAATCAAATACATCTTTTGGCTTAAAATTATTTGCTTTTATTTCAAATTTCATTTTATACTCACCTTCAATTTATTGCACAGTTATTTTTATTATATTTTGTTTTGGTTGCTTATTTAACTTTTAGTCATTTATTTTAATTTCATTTTTTGCTAGTTGTAAGTTTCCACAACAGCTATTTCAAATTTTCCCGGTTTTAAATTTTCATCTTGCTTTATAATAACATCCAAATCATATATATCTTTAAGTTTGGCAATGTTTTCTTTTTTATGACCTACTACATTATTTACATCCTCTGAGTTAATTCTAATTTCAACAGTTTTTACTTTCATATTAATTTTCTTGATTTTTTCAGCAATGCTGTCATACCACATATCAGCTTCTACTAACTGTCTAAATGCAGGATGATATGGTCCTGCTACAACTTCACTTTTGTCCTGCTTTGGGTCTGTAATTTCTTCAGTATTTTGTAGGCCAATTCTAATAACATTAATATTCTTTTTTCTAAATAAGTATGTAACCGTTTTTGCTCTTTCTACTGCCTGCTCTACACTTAAAGGTTTATAATCACCCATTTTATATTCGTGCTCTAGCTCGGTTCCTTTTATAACTAAAACTGGGTATATTCTAACAATTTTAGGCTTTAATTTAATTAAATCTTTTGCTGTATTAATTTCATCAATCTCTGTACTATCTTGCATTCCTATCATCATTTGATGACCTAAAGTAAACCCATATCTTCTAATTAATTTTGAAGCCTTTACTACATCCTTGAAAGTATGATTTCTTTTACTTTTCTTCAATATATAGTCATTAGAAGATTGAACACCAAGCTCTATTGTTTTTACATGATATTTTTTTAACATTTTTAAAATATCTTTATTTATGTAGTCAGGTCTAGTTGAAATTCTAATACTTCCTACTTTTCCTGCTTTTATGTATTTGTTAGCTTCTTCTAATAACTTTTTTTGAATATCAATATCTATTCCTGTAAAGCTTCCTCCAAAAAAGGCAACTTCAACAAATTTACTATCATCTTTAAAATTTTTTAAATAATACTCTATTGTATTTTTAACATCCTTTGCTGTTACATTAGTCTGCTTTCCGCTTATCTTTTTTTGATTACAAAAAGTACAATCATTTGGGCATCCTAAATTAGGTACAAAAATTGGTATGATATATTCTTTTTTCATTCAATATTCCTTTCAGCAATAATATATTTTTTAGTTATTTTGCTCTAAATTTTCTAGTGCCTTCTTTGCAGCCTGCATTTCTGCAAGCTTTTTGCTTTTTCCTACTCCTTGTGCTAAAGTTTTTCCATCCAAAATAACTTCAGTTGTAAAAGTTTTATCATGGTCTGGTCCAGACTCATTCACTATTTTATACTCTAAATTAATATCTCCATGTTGTTGCAATTTTTCTTGTAAAACAGTTTTATAATCCTTTTGTCCAACATTGTGGCTTGCTACTTCCATTGCATCTTTTAAATTTTCAATAATAAACCTCTCTGCCTCAGCAAGTCCACCGTCAAAGTAAATAGCAGCAATAATGGCCTCTATACTATCAGCTAATATCGTTGGTTTATTTCTACCACCATTAATGTTTTCACTATATCCAACCTTAATATGTTCTGATAAATTGATGTGTTTAGCGACTTCATATAAACTATCTTCGCAAACTACCATTGCTCTAAGTTTAGTTAGCTCTCCTTCTCTTAACTTAGGAAATTTATCATATAGATATTTACTTGAAATAAATTCTAATATGCTATCTCCTAAGAATTCCAATTTTTCATTACTTTTAACTTTATTTTCATTAGCATAAGATGTGTGAGTCAAAGCTTCACTAAGTAAATCCTTATTTTTAAAAGTATACTTTAAGCTCTCTTCTAAATTCATAAAAAAATTTTTTCCTTTCTTTCTTCTCTTTCAAATTACCATATCAAAATTGTTTTTTTACTATTTACTGTAATTAATCTTTACCTTACTATATCACACAATGCTTAAAAAATAAATAGAAAAATAAAAAAAGAAGGCTTCTTTTCCCTTCTTTTTCTTTCGATTTAATTGTCTTTATAATTATGCAACATGCTCTTTTATATAATCAACAACATCACCTACTGTTGCAACTTTTTCAGCATCACTATCTGGAATTTCTAAATCAAATTCTTCCTCTAGTGCCATTATTAATTCAACAATATCAAGTGAATCAGCTCCTAAATCATCTATAAAAGATGCTTCAGTTGTTATTGAAGATTCACTAGCACCTAATTGCTCAACAATTATATTCTTAACCTTCTCGAAAATTTCTTCTGAATTCATTATGTAGTCACCTCCCCTCAACTTTGTATACTACATATCCATACAATAATACATTAACATTTAATTGTCAAGATTTTTTTGAAAATAATTTATTGCAATTTAAACTGTCTCCAATTCTTGCACAAAAGACTTGATTTCCTGCATTTTTTCTTTATTTACTTCTGACTCATAAATTTCTTTTAATTTTTCTACGGCTTCATTTTGAACAAATTTTTCTGCTTGCTTTATAGTAAATTTAAATAATCTTTCATCACTACTTCCATGTGCCTTTACAACAGGCTTTTGAACACCTAAAAACAATGCTCCTCCGTATTCTTTATAATCAACCGTTTTAGAGAATCTTTTAATTGATGGAAGTGCTGTTACAGTACCTAACTTACTCCATATATTATGCATCAAACTTTCCTTTAATGATACTTTTACAAATTTTCCTATACCTTCTACAGATTTTAAGAATATATTTCCCGTAAATCCATCTGCAATGACGGCATCAACATTTCCTAAAAATGCTTCTCTACCTTCAACATTGCCAATGAAATTAATATTTAATTCACTAGCATATTTTTTTAATAACTGGAACGAATTTCTTACAAGCTCATTACCTTTTGTTTCTTCTGTTCCTATATTAAGTAAACCAATTTTTGGCTTTTCTATACCTAATGTATTGTGCATATATATACTTGACATTTGAGCAAATTGCAATAAATTAATAGGTTTGCAGTTTGTATTTGCTCCGCAATCCATCAAGACTAATCTTCCATGATATGCCGGAAGTATACCCGCCAATGCTGGCCTATCTATACCTTTTATTCTTCCCACTAAAAGAGTTGCTCCTGTAAGCAAGGCTCCTGAATTTCCTGCAGAAATGAACACATCTCCTTTTCCTTCTTTAAGAAGATTAAATCCAACTACCATTGAAGAATCTTTTTTTGTTTTTATTGCCTGCGTTGGAATATCCTCCATTTCAATTGTTTCTGTACAGTTATGTATAGAAAACCTTGGTGAAATTTCCTTTAAAGTTTTGCCATAAAGTTCTTTTACTTTTTGATTTATAACTTCTTCTTTTCCAATTAGTACAATTTCTGCCTTGATTTCGTTTATTGCGCTTACCGCTCCTTTAATTGTAGCATCTGGCGCGTTATCTCCGCCCATTACATCTAATAATATTTTCATAAATCTTGTATTGTTTCCTTTCAAGCTTTTTATAAATTTATGTACAACCCGTTTTCCATATTCTATCAAAGTATATTTCTTTTTTCAACCATTATGAAAAATTTTTTATATTACTTTGTTTTTATATTTATATCTCCACTTGAATTTTCTTTATTTTTTATAACAAAAACATAAAACAAACAGTAATACACAAAACTGCTTTACTGTTTGTTTTTTTGTATATTGAAGTTGGACTATACGACTAGTACAGGACGAAAACCGTTTCCCTCTTCTTGATATACTTCTATATAATTGTTTCCTTTAAAATTAAATGCGTTTGTTTCGTCATCTGTATTTTGATTTGCCATATCCTTCTATTGTTGTTCCTTTTTCTATATAGTTCCATCCTGTTCCGTAAGTTTTATTGTTACTTTTTTCAACTATTATATCCCATATACTGCTGTTATCAACATTTCTATCTGCTAGTGTTTTCCCTAATTTGCTATATTCATTGTTAGTAGCTTTTCCTAGTTGATAGGTTAAAACACTTTGATTAATTCCTTCTCTTTCTGCTTCTATATCATACTGCTTTACTGTTTTTTTACTCATAGAAATTAGACCGTTATCTCCTAATTGTCGTTTAAAATATTATACTAATTTCATTTTTTCTTGTCAATTATTTTACGATATTTTTGTCGTTCTATATATTAATCTTTTATGACATAATTATCTATATCAAATATAACTTTTGAATTAGTGTTCTAACTTTTAAACGAAAGGGATGTATTTTATTATGATTAAAGAATATAGATTACTGAATAAACTCACTCAAGAAGAATTGGCTGAAAAACTAGGAATTAGCTGGCGACATTTGCAACGACTTGAACATAATGAGGAAAATACAACTGTTAAAACTTTAAAGAAAATTGTAAAAGTTTTAAATATTCCTGATAAGGAAGTTATAAAATATATAAATAACAACAATAAAACGGCTTCATAAATGAAGTCGTTTTATTAATTAATTATTACATTGGTATATTTTTAATAAGCTTTAACTTAATAAATTTTAATTATTATTGTAGTTCAACTGTTGCTCCAGCTTCTTCTAATTTCTTCTTTAATTCTTCAGCTTCTGCTGTTGCTACATTTTCCTTAACTGTTTTAGGAGCTCCATCAACTAAGTCTTTAGCTTCTTTTAATCCTAAACCTGTTGCATCTCTAACTACTTTGATTACTTGGATTTTTTGTGCTCCTGCATCTTTTAATACTACATTGAAGCTTGATTTTTCTTCAGCTGCTCCTGCTGATGCTCCACCTGCTACAGGTGCTGCAACTGCTGCTGCAGATACTCCATATTTTTCTTCGATTTTCTTTACTAAATCAGCTAATTCAACTACTGTTAAGCTGTCTATTGATTCTAATATATCATCAACTTTTGCCATTTTAAAATTCCTCCTTTATTTATTGTAAACGATGGCTGTTTACAATTATATTTTTTAATTTTTATTTGAATTTTTTAACCTAAAATTCTAAAGGTTTTGATTTTTTACCTTAAATTTTATAAGGTCACATTTTTTCTAAATTTTAAGCTTTTTTTACTTAAATTTATAAGATTCATTTTGCTTAATTTAAGCATTTGCTGGAGCCTCAGCTCCTCCTTCTGCTTCTTTCTTAATTCTAACTTGGTCAATTGCGACTGCAACTTTTGAAATTGTTTGTAACAATGAACCAGCAAGTTTTGAAAGAAGTTCTTCTCTTGATGGAAGTTTTGCAAGTGTTATAATTTCTTCAACACTCATAACTTTTCCTTCAATCATTCCACCTTTTATTTTGTAGTTTTCATGTTCTTTTGAGAATTTGTAAACTACTTTTAATGGTGATAGGTAATCTTCTGTTGTAGATACTATTGCTGTTGGTCCTTCTAATAAATCGTCTAAACCTGTTTCTCCATTTAAATCTAATGCTCTTTTTACAATGTTGTTTTTTGTTATTTTGCAGGTTGCTTTTGTTTCTCTTAGAGATTTTCTTATTTTTGTATCTTCATCAACTGTAGTACCTCTATAATCAACTAAAAGTACTAAGTTTGTTGATTTTAAATACTCAGCTAATTCTTTTACCTCAGCCTCTTTTTTTGCTACTATTTCTTTGTTTGCCATTTTTTCTTTTTCACCTCCTATATAATTTTCTTTTTGTATATATTTAGTTTTGAAATTTAATGTACATTTATAAAATAATAAAATATAATATAAAATAAAATTTCAATCTATGCAGCCATGAGGCTAAATAGATTGAAACTTTAAGTTCTCTCTTAATTTAACCTCGGTAGGACTTCCTTTATGCCTACTGTCTTTGGCTATTTTTACATAAATTATTTTTGTTCTATATACAAACCAGGTCCCATTGTTGTTGCAATTGATACACTCTTTAAATATTGACCCTTTGCTGCTGTTGGCTTTGCTTTGATTATAGCATTCATTATTGCTTCATAGTTTTCTACTAATTTATCTGTACCAAATGATACTTTTCCAAAACCTAAGTGAATAATGTTGTTTTTGTCTAATCTGTATTCTACTTTTCCAGATTTAACTTCTTGTATTGCTTTTGTAACATCCATTGTTACAGTTCCTGATTTAGGGTTTGGCATTAGTCCTTTTGGTCCTAATACTTTTCCTAATCTTCCTACAACACCCATCATATCTGGTGTTGCTATAACTACATCATAATCAAACCAATTTTCTTTTTCGATTTTTGGTATTAATTCTTCTGCTCCAACGAAATCTGCTCCTGCAGATTTTGCTTCATCAGCTTTTGGTCCTTTTGCAAATACTAAAACTTTTAAAGTTTTTCCTGTTCCATTTGGAAGAACTACTGTTCCTCTAACTTGTTGGTCTGCATGTTTTGAGTCTACTCCTAATTTTACATGTAGTTCAACTGTTTGGTCAAACTTTGTTTTAGGCATTTTTTCAATTATACTTAATGCTTCTTTTGCAGAGTATAATTTCTTTGAATCTACCAATTTTGCACTTTCTTGGTATCTCTTTCCTCTTTTCATTTTTACCTCCTTTGGTAATATCGAAGTTTTAACTTCTCCCAACTCTTAATTTTTTTACATATTTAATATCTTGTAATCTTATTTTCCTTCTACTGTAACGCCCATTGAACGAGCTGTTCCAGCTACCATACTCATAGCAGCTTCTAATGAAGCAGCATTTAAATCTGGCATTTTTTGTTTTGCTATTTCTTCAACTTGTTCTTTTGTAAGATTAGCAACTTTTTCTCTATTTGGCTTTCCTGAACCTTTTTGAATCTTAGCAGATTTTTTAATTAATACTGCCATTGGTGGTTCTTTTGTTATAAAGTCAAATGATTTATCTGGATGAACAGTAATTACAACTGGGATTATTAATCCTGCTTGCTTTGCTGTTCTATCATTAAATTGCTTTACGAAGTCCATAATGTTAACTCCGCTACCTCCTAATGCTGGTCCAACTGGTGGAGCTGGTGTAGCTTTTCCTGCTTCAATTTGCAATTTGATGATAATTTCTTTTGCTTCTGGTTTCTTGTCTGCCATATTTTCTGCACCTCCTTCGGTTTGTATATTAAAAATAATTTATATAAATGGTTGTGTTAATGGCTTTGCCATTTACAAACCATTATATGCGTTAGCTAAACCGTTGTCAAAATTTTTAATTTTGCGCCAACGGTTATATGCGTTAGCTTAAATTGTTGTTTTAAACAATTATATGCTACAATTTTATTTTACTTTTTCAACTTCTGAAAAATCTAATTCAACAGGGGTTTCCCTTCCAAACATAGAAACTAAAACTTTAACCTTATGCTTATCTTTATTGATTTCAGTTACTGTTCCGGTAAAGTCTGTAAACGGTCCATTTATTACTCTTATGTTATCGTTAACTTCGTAGTCAACATTAACTGATTGTGTATCAAATCCCATTTTTCTAATTTCATAGTCAGTAAGTGGTATTGGGTCTGTTCCTGAACCTACAAATCCTGTTACTCCTCTAGTATTTCTAACAATGTACCAAGTTTGTTCAGTTACTATCATTTTTACTAAAACATATCCCGGAAAAACTTTTTTTAAGTTTGTTTTTCTTTCTCCATTTTTTATTTCGATTTGTTCTTCCATTGGAACTATAATATCAAAAAAGTAATCTTGTAATTCTCTATTTTTAATTGTTTTTTCAAGGTCTGTTTTTACTTTGTTTTCGTATCCTGAGTATGTATGAACAACATACCATCTTGGTTCTAAATCATAATCTTTTTGAGACATGTTTAGCCTCCTTACATATTAATATAGTTTCTATTCTGCATTTTCTGTTGTATCTATATCAATTCCATTCGTATCAATTTCGTTTGAAACTTCTTGAGTAACATTTTCACCTGTTGTATCTTCAACTACTTCATTGACAACTTCATTTTTACTTTGTATTTTTTCTAATTGTTTTACTTCAAATGCTGTTAGTCCCTCAAAAATTAAATCAAGTATAAATACTAAAACAGCAACTACAATAACTACAACAATTACAACTGTTGTATTAGTAGCTAATTCTTTTTTGTTTGGCCAAATGATTTTTCTTAACTCTGCTTTAAAATCTTTGAACCAATGTCTTTTATTTTTATCATCTTTTTTTGCTGCTTTAGCTTCTTTTTTACTTAATTTTTCTTTTTTCTTATCTTTTTTTGAAACAACTTCCTTTTCATTATTTGCAACTTCTTCATTATTTGTTAATTCTTCACTATTTGTTGTTTCTTCTTGTATTTCTTCTTCTACTTTTTCTACGGGTGTAGTAGCTTTTACTACTTTTTTATTGCTATTTACCTTCTTTTTCTTCTTTTTAGCCATTTTATTCCTCCCATTTTAAATACAAGGACTATTTTGTTTCTTTATGTGCTGTTGTTTTTTTGCAGAATTTACAATATTTTTTTAATTCTAATCTTTCTGAATTATTCTTTTTATTTTTGTCTGTTACATAGTTTCTATTGTGACATTCTGTGCACTCTAAAGTTATATGTTCTCTTGCTCCTTTTGTTGCCATTTTATACACCTCCAACGAGAATTCTTTTTCGGCGTATATGTGCACACACATACGCCCAATTATTTTATCATAAATCTATAGCTATGTCAACCCTAGCTATTTAATGACTTTTTTCTTAATTTTATTAAAATCTTTTTTTTCTTTTCACACCATAATATTTAACTCAAAATATATCAATTAATATATCATGATTTACAATCTATGAAATTTATTGTAATTGTTTTGCTACTTCTTCTGCAAAGTTTTCTTCTCTTTTTTCTAATCCTTCGCCTTTTTCAAATCTTGCAAATTTTACTACTTTGCCTTTCTTTTCTTCTACCATTTGTCCAACCTTTTTGCTTGGGTCTTTAACAAATTCTTGGTTAAGCAAACATATTTCTGAATAGAATTTTCCTAATCTTCCTGCTACTATTTTTTCAGCAACTGCTTCAGGTCTTCCTTCATTTATAACTTGTGCTTT